>SFLO01000154.1 GCA_004553405.1 Coriobacteriaceae bacterium | reverse complement strand
CCGAGCTGGGCCTAAAGCAGTTCGCCCTCCCCTACCTCATGAGCTCGCACCCCGGCTCGACGCTCAAGGAGGCGATGGAACTGGCGGAGTTCTGCCGCGACATGGGCTTCAACCCCGAGCAGGTGCAGGACTTCTACCCCACGCCCTCGACCATCTCGACCTGCATCTACTACACGGGGGTGGACCCGCGCACCATGGAGGAGGTCTACTGCCCGCGCACCCCGCACGAGAAGGCCATGCAGCGCGCGCTGATCCAGTACCGCAACCCCAAGAACCGCGCCCTGGTGACAGAGGCGCTCAAGGCCGCCGGGCGCGAGGACCTCATCGGCAGCGGCCCGCAATGCTTGGTGCGCCCCGGCAAGGGCGGCGGTGCCAGCGGCGGCAAGGGCGCTCCGCGCAAGGGCGGCGGCAAGGGCGGGCGCGAGGCTTGGGGCAAGGCCAGCCAGGCCAAGGGGCAGGCCCGCGGCAAGCAGGGCGGATTCCCTCAGAAGGGCATGGGACCCAACAAGGCCAGCGGCCACAAGGGCGGCATGGGACGCCAGGGCTCCAAGCGCGGCTAGGGCGGCAGCGGCCGCGGCGACCGCTAGAGCTTGAAGGCCGCTATTCCCTTGAAGGTGATGTCCTTGAGCCCGAAGAAGCTGCGCAGGCCGAGGGTGATTTCCTCGTCGTACTCGAGGGCGCGGGCCGTGACGATGACGGTGCCCAGCTCGCCTTCGAGCACGCGGGCCGCCTTGGGCGCGAGCGCGGCGGCTTCGTCGTCCTTGACGAAGCGCCCGCAGATGTCTGTGAAGCCGCTCGTGGAGGTGGCGGAGTCCACAAGATCCACGACGATGTGCGTGTACCCCTTGCGCAGCATGTAGTCCTTGAGCTTTTGCGTGTAGGTGACCTTCATGGATGCGCCCTCCCTACCCCAACAGCGGCTTGAGGAAGCGGCCGGTGTGGCTGGCAGGGCAGGCTGCGACCTCTTCCGGCGTGCCGGCGACCACGATGTGGCCGCCCTTGTCGCCGCCTTCGGGACCCAGGTCGATGATGCGGTCTGCCACCTTGATGACGTCGAGGTTGTGCTCGATCACCAGCACCGTGTTGCCGTGCTCGACGAGCTGCTGCAGTACCTCGAGCAGCTGGCGCACGTCGTCGAAGTGCAGGCCCGTGGTGGGCTCGTCCAGGATGTAGAAGGTCTTGCCCGTCTGGCGCTTCTGGAGCTCGCTTGCCAGCTTGACGCGCTGGGCCTCTCCGCCAGAGAGCGTGGTGGCGGGCTGGCCCAGCTTGATGTAGCCCAGGCCCACGTCCTTGAGGGTGGCCAGCTTGCGGTGGATGGAGGGCAGGTTCTCGAAGAAGTCCACGGCCTCTGCCACCGTCATCTCGAGCAGGTCCGCGATGGTCTTGCCGCGGTAGCTCACCTGGAGGGTCTCGCGGTTGTAGCGGGCGCCGTGGCAGACCTCGCAGGGCACGTAGATGTCTGGCAGGAAGTGCATCTCGATCTTAAGTTGGCCGTCTCCCTTGCAGGCCTCGCAGCGGCCGCCGGCGGTGTTGAAGCTGAAGCGGCCGGGTGCAAAGCCCCTGGCGCGGCTCTCCGGCAGGCTGGCATAGAGCTTGCGTATGTCGTCCCACACGCCGATGTAGGTGGCGGGGTTGGAACGCGGCGTGCGCCCGATGGGGCTTTGGTCGATGTTGATGACCTTGTCGATGTTCTCGAGCCCGGTGATCTTGTCATAGGCGCCCACGCGCGAGCGGGTGCGCATGATCTTGTTGCTGAGCGCTGGAGCCAGGGTGCTGGTGATGAGCGAGCTCTTGCCAGAGCCCGAGACACCCGTGACCACGGTGAGCGTGCCGATCTCCACCTGGATGCTGACGTTGTCGAGGTTGTTCTCGCAGGCGCCGCTGAGCGTGATGCAGCCCCTCTGGGGGTTGCGGCGCTGAACGGGCACCGGCACCTTCTTGGCACCGCTGAGGTACTGGCCCGTGACGGAGCCGGCGCAGGCCGCCACGTGCTCTGGCGTGCCCACCGCCACGACCTCGCCGCCGTGCACGCCGGCGCCGGGGCCGATGTCGACCACGTAGTCTGCCGCACGGATCGTGTCTTCGTCGTGCTCGACCACGATGACGGTGTTGCCCAGGTCCCTCAGGCGCTGGAGGGTGGCGATGAGGCGCTCATTGTCGCGCTGGTGCAGGCCGATGGAGGGCTCGTCGAGGATGTAGAGCACGCCCATGAGGCCCGCGCCGATCTGCGTTGCCAGGCGGATGCGCTGCGCCTCTCCGCCGGAGAGGGTGCCGGTTGCGCGGTCGAGCGTGAGGTAGTCGAGGCCCACGTTGACCATGAAGCGCAGGCGCTCGCAGATCTCCTTGACGATGGGCGCGCCGATGAGCTGCTGGGTGGGCGTGAGCTCCAAGCCCTGGAAGAACTCAAGCGCCTGCGCGGCAGAAAGCTGGCAGGCCTCGTGGATGCTCTTGCCACCCACGGTGACGGCCAGGATCTCTGGCTTGAGGCGCGCGCCGTTGCAGGCAGAGCAGGGCGTGATGGAGAGGTACTCCTCCAGGCGCTCCTTGGCGCGCTCTGAGCTGGAGTCGTTGTACTTGTCCTGGATGGCCTTGAGGATGCCCTCCCACTTGGTGAACCAGTAGGTGTCGCGGCCGTCGCGCGTGACGTAGTCGATGCGGACCTGCTCGTCTCCCAAGCCGTAGAGCAGGGCGTCGCGCACGCGGACGGGGAGCTCTTCCCAGGGGGTGTCGACGCTGCCCTCGCCCAGGTGCTTGATCACCGCAGCGTACATCTGCGGGTAGTAGTTGCTGGTGGGGCTGAAGGCGCAGATGGCGCCCTCCTCGATGCTGAGGCTGCGGTCTGGCACCACGAGGCTCGGGTCCACGCCCTGCACAAAGCCCAGGCCCAGGCATTCTGGGCAAGCGCCGTAGGGGGCGTTGAACGAGAAGTCGCGCGGCT
>SFLO01000153.1 GCA_004553405.1 Coriobacteriaceae bacterium | reverse complement strand
CCTCCCTGCGCGCTGCCGCAGAGCTCGCGCAGCTGGGCGGGGGTGCACGCATCCGCGGGCCCGAAGAAGAGCTGGCGCCCGCGCTCCATCACCAGCACGTGGCTGGCAAGCTGCAGGCCCTTGGGGATGTCGTGGCTCACCATGACGAAGCTGCGCCCGTCGCGCACGCCGGCGATGAGCTCGTCGAGGCTTTCCGCCGCGCGCGGGTCCAGCCCGGAGTAGGGTTCGTCGAGCAGTACGAGCGCGGGGCTGTTGACCAAGGCGCGCGCGATCGAGCAGCGCTGGGTCATGCCGCGCGAGAAGGTCTTGACGCGGTCGAGCCGACGGCTCTTGAGACCCACGGCGTCGAGCAGTTCGAGCGCGCGTTGCTGCGGGTTGGGCACGCCGTAGAGCCTGGCATAGAAGACGAGGTTCTCCTCGGCTGTGAGGTCTGGGTAGAGCATGGGGCTGTGCGAGACTAGGCCCACGCGGGCGCGCACGGCCTCGGGTTGCTCCACGGCGTCGAAGCCGCAGACGCGCAGCGTACCCGCCGAAGGGCGCGCCAGCGTGGCGAGCATGCGCATGAGGGTGGTCTTGCCCGCGCCGTTGGAGCCGAAGACGCTCAGAAAGGCGCCCTGGGGCAGCTCGAAGCTCAAGCGGTCGACCGCCTTGCGCGTGCCGAACTGCTTGGTGAGCTTGGCCGCGCAGATGACGGGATCGTCGCTGCGCGCTGCCCCCAGAGGGGCTCGCTCGTCACTCATGGGCGGCAGCCTCCTCCCTCGCGCCGCGCCGCGCGAACACGCCCAGCGCACAACCTGCCATCAGAGCAATGTAACCAATCCACACAACGCTGATAAGCGGGTTTATCCGCACAGATTGCTATGCCTGCCCGTTGCCCGCAGCTAGAGCTGGCGAATGCAGGCGAGCACAGGCTCCAGGTAGGCGCGGTTGGTGCCGTCGAAGCCCTCCTCCATGGCCTTGAGCATCTCGGCCAGGTCGGGGTCGTCTTCGGCCTTCTTGCCGTTCATGCGGAAGAACATGCGCATCGCCAGCTTGTCCGCAGCGCCCAGCCTGCTTTCCAGAACACATCCCGAGCCTGCTGCTCGACACCAACGTCTGGGTCGACTATGTAGAGGGCAACCCTGCCAACGTGCGCGACATCGTGCAGATTCTCAACGCCCAGTCCCGTAAACATGCGGTGATCTACACATCTGCGATGTCGCTCAAAGATGCCTACTACCTGATTCAGCTGCGTACCAAGCGTGCCATCGCAGCCGAGCGTGGCAGCTGCTCGGCCGGAGAGCTCGATGCCATCCGCAGCATGGCAGAGGCTTGCGTTCGCACGTTCCTCACGTTCGCTCAAGTGGTGCCCACCGGCCAGACCGACTGTCTCCACGCGCTTTCGCTTGCGCCCGTGCACAGCGACTTCGAAGACGACCTCATCATCGCCGCTGTTGCCCGCGCGGGGGCAGACTACCTCGTTTCCAGCGACGAGCGCCTGCGCCGGCATGCCCCGGTAGTATGCCTCACTCCCGCAGAGGCCGCCGCTCTCTTGCGCGACTAAGCCCCTAGCCCTTCTTGCGTTCGGCGAGGATGGGGCCGATGGTGATCACCGCGATGCTGCCCACGATGAGCGCCGAGCCGATGCCCTGCTGCAGCGTGAGGACCTCGCCCAGGATGATGAAGGCAAAGAACAGCGAGAACGGGGTCTCGGAGATGCCGATGAGCGAGGTCTTGGTGGCGCCGATGCGCTTGACGGCCTCGATGTAGAGCACGATGGGGATGATGGTGCAGGCAAGCGAGAGCCCGCAGCCCAGCCCCACCTGCTGCGGCGTGAGCTGCAAGACAAAGGGCAGCTTGGGGAAGAAGGCCACGCAGGCGGCCAGCAGGCTCGTCCACGACAGCGTGAAGGTCACGGTGAACGCCCCTTCCGTGCGCGCCGTCTTGTGGATGAGCAGCGTGTAGACCGCAAAGCTCACGCAGCTGATGATGCCCCAGAGGATCCCCAGGCCGTCGAGCTTGATGCCGCCCGCCAGCATGCCGCTCACCATGACCAGGCCGCCCAGCGCCAGCAGCAGCGCCAGGCCGGTGGTGAGCGTGAAGCGTTCCTTGAAGAAGATGCTGCTGCCCAGGGCCACAACGGCGGGGTAGGTGTAGAAGATAACAGTGGTCATGCCGGCCGTGAGGCGGTTGACACAGTAGAAGTAGAACAGCGCCGAAAGGAAGAAGAACACCGCCTGCAGGTAGACGGCGGGTTGGCGGCTCACCAGCGCTTGCTTGCGCCAGACGAGCAAAAAGGCGCCCAACAGCACGCTCGCGCATAGGAAGCGCAGGATGACGACTTCCTCGGGGCCCAGCCCCGTCGCATACAGCAGCTTGCCGAAGATGCCCATGCAGGCGTACAGGATGGCCTGCAAGACGGCCAGCACAACGCCAAGCGCAAAGGCGCCGCTGGCCGCGCTGTGTTCCTGCCTGTCTCCCATAGCGGTGTCTCCCTCCCCTTGGAGCCTGCGCGTAGATGTTCGAACGATGATACCTGAGGGGGCGTTTTCCTGCAGTGCCCATGCTCGCCTGCATCCGCCAGCTCTAGCTGCGAGCGCCCCTTGCAAACCATGCTGTTGGTTGCTGTTTTTTGGTTGGTTTTGTTGCTGTTGGCTGCTGTTTTCGGGCTAAACAGCAACCAACAGCATGGTTTTCCGCCCCAAACAGCAACCAAAGGCGAAGTTCCGCGGAGAGCGGTTGCCGCGGCGGTTGCTACAGGTAGCGCTCCGTGGAGCCGAGCCTCGGTCACGCTCGCGGAGACCCTTCGACTACGTTCGCTTGCGCTCGCTTCGCTCAGACGAAGGAGACGGCAGAGGAGGCAGCTTGCGCTTTAGCCGCAGGCGGGTGGGGGAGGGGCGGGCAAAACCCTAGAGACGCGCAGCGAGAAGGGGGTGAGGCGGGTTTTGGTCTAGCGTGGCAATGATATGCGGCTGTCTGCTCGGGCGGCCGCTGCA
>SFLO01000152.1 GCA_004553405.1 Coriobacteriaceae bacterium | reverse complement strand
GTGACCAGGCCCTCGCCGAGCCTGCCGTCGCCCTTGCGGCTGGTGAGGCGCTCCATGCGCTCTGAGAGTCTGAGCGCAGAGCCCAAGGCGCCGCCTATGGCCAGGCTAGCGATGAAGAGCACGGGGTAGCTGCTATTGGGCATGTTCTGGACAGCGGCGTTGACGCCCAGGAGGAAGGCTGCCAGGCCCATGGCGCTGAAGAGCGCCTCGCTCAAACGCTCGCTCATGAGCTTCTTGAGCAGGCCGCCGGCGAGGCTGCCCACCAAGATGCAGACGGCGTTGACGATGGTTCCGATCATGGGGTGTGCTGCTGCCTTTCTCTGCGTGCCGCTGCAGCGGGCGCACCGAGCGGGCGGCGCTGCAGCTGCAGGCCGCCTATTCTAGCGCATGCCTCCCCTCGCGCCCGCGCTCGCGCGCGCGGCTGCCCCGCACCCGCCGTGCCCAGCGCCGATGTTGCCCAACGGTTCACCGAAGCACACCTTCCCGCAGCCCTCGCGTCATCTTGGGCGGCTAGACTTTTGCACAACCCGTCAAACGCAACCACCAGCCCACTAGGGAGGTCCGCCCCATGGCAGATGTCAACAGCAAGCTCATCGCTCGCATCGGCGAGGTCACCGCAAAGTTCGCGTCCATGATCGCATCCGAGGCAGGCGTGAGCAGGGGCGACCTCAGCGTCGACGAGATCCAGCAGATCTGGAGCCTGGGCATCCAGCAGCTGCCCTACCACAAGTTCGCCGAGCACAAGGTGCGCGGCATCGGCATCACCCAGGGCGTCCAGCGCATGTACGTGCTGCAGCAGCTTGGCCAGTGGGGCATGCTCCCCAAGAGCGCCCTCGAAGAGAAGCTCCAGGAGTTCCCCGGAGACAGCACCAACACCCTTTCGGACATGCGCCTGGCAGGCGTCATCTCCTTCTTCACCAGCGATGACAACGGCAAGGAAGTCGAGTTCGCCTTCCTCACTGGAGAGGGCCAGGCCCAGTACGAGGAGATCCACGCGCGCCGCCAGGGCCTGTGCCAGGAGCTCCTCGAGCCGCTCGACGATGACGAGCGCGAGCAGCTCCTCGCCCTCCTCACCAAGATCGTCGGCTAGCACTCCACGTTCATCGTCGGCCTGCCTGAGAGGCGCCGGCGCGCCTGGGCGAGCAGCCTGCGCACCCGAGCCCTCACTCCGGCGCCGCAGCTGCGGAACTCGCTCGCTGCGCTCGCTCAGACAGTCCTCGCTCCCGCGGCGCCTGCGTTCAGGCTCTGCTCCGGAATGCTCACCCAGGCGCGCCGACACCTCTCAGGCAGCTCGCAGGTTCCAGGCTGCGGGCTGTGCTACACTATCCGCTTATGCGGGCCCTTAGCTCAGTCGGCAGAGCAGGGGACTTTTAATCCCAAGGTCGTGGGTTCGAGCCCCACAGGGCCCACCACCAAGCACCTCACGCGCCAGCAGCTTCGCTGGCGCTTTTTGTTTCCCCTACCTCAAAGCGGGCGCTATCGCGTATCATCACAGCCGTTATCACGTTTTGGGAGAGGAACGCTTATGTCACAACACACCGCACAGGAACGCGAACGCTTTGGCTCGCGCCTGGGCTTCATCCTGGTGAGCGCGGGCTGCGCCGTCGGACTCGGCAACGTCTGGCGCTTCCCCTACATCACGGGCGAGTACGGCGGCGCCGCCTTCGTCTTGCTCTACCTGGCCTTCTTGGTAATCTTCACGCTGCCCATCCTCGTGATGGAGTTCTCTGTGGGCCGCGCGTCTCAGAAGAGCCTGGCCCGCGCCTACGACGAGCTCGAGCCCGCCGGGTCGAAGTGGCACCACGCCAAGTGGATCAGCCTTGTCGGCAACTACCTGCTGATGATGTTCTACACCACCGTCGCAGGCTGGATGCTCGCCTTCTGCGTCAAGGGCGCCTTTGGGCAGCTCTCCAACATCACCACAGACCAGACCGCCGCGATCTTCTCGGGTATGCTGGCCAACCCGGCCGAGATGCTCACCTACCTGATCATCGTGGTGCTCATCGGCACCCTGGCCTGCACCGCCGGCATCCAGAAGGGCGTCGAGCGCGTCACCAAGGTCATGATGAGCGCGCTGTTCGTCATCATGATCATCCTGTGCGTGCGCGCCGTGACCCTGCCCGGAGCAGGCGGCGGCCTGGCCTTCTACCTGGTGCCGGACTTCTCCAAGATCTTCGGCAACGGCCTGCTCGGCGCCTGGGATGCGGTCTTCGCCGCCATGGGCCAGGCCTTCTTCACCATGAGCGTGGGCATCGGCTCCATGGCCATCTTCGGCAGCTTCATCGACAAGAAGCACAGCCTGCCCGGCGAGTCCGTGCGCATCGCCGGCATCGACACCCTCGTCGCTCTCATGGCCGGCCTGATCATCTTCCCCAGCTGCTTCGCCTTTGGCGTCGAGCCGGGCGCGGGCCCCAGCCTCGTCTTCATCACCCTGCCGGCCGTCTTCGACATGATGCCCTTGGGCCAGCTGTGGTGCACGCTGTTCTTCCTGTTCATGAGCTTTGCAGCGCTGTCCACCGTCATCGCCGTCTTCGAGAACATCAACAGCTTCACCATGGACCAGTGGGGCACCCCGCGCAAGAAGGCCTGCCTGGTCAACGGCGGCCTCATCTTCGTGCTGAGCCTGCCCTGCCTGCTGGGCTTCAACGTGCTCTCCGGCGTCACCTTCCCCGGCATCGGCGACATCCAGGGCCTCGAGGACTTCATCGTCTCGAACAACCTGCTGCCTCTGGGCGGCCTGATCATCCTGCTGTTCTGCACCCGCAAGGGCGGCTGGGGCTTCGACAAGTTCCTGGCCGAGGCAGACACCGGCAGCGGCCTGAAGTTCCCCCGCTGGATCAAGGGCTACCTGAGCTACGTGCTGCCCCTGCTCATCATCGTCGTGCTCGTGGGCGGCTGGATCCCCGTCATCCAAGCCTGGCTGGGCATGGCCTAGCGGCATCACGCAAGCCAGCACCAACAAGAAAGGCACCCCGCGGGGTGCCTTTCTTGTTGGTG
>SFLO01000151.1 GCA_004553405.1 Coriobacteriaceae bacterium | reverse complement strand
GGTGAACTTCCAGACGCTGGTGGCCACCAAGTGCGCCCGCGTGGTCCGCGCGGCCGAGGTGGTCCTGCACCGCCGCGAACATCGGGCCGGAATAGACGTAGAGGCCGTGGCGCGGGCCGAACTTCATCGTCAGCTTGAGCTTGGTGTAGATCTTGGAGCGGTGCGCCTCGATGGTCTTCACGCAGAGGAAGAGCTTGTCCGCGATCTCGCGGTTGGTGTAGCCGTGCGCCAGCAGGCGGATGATCTCGAGCTCGCGGGTGGTGAGCTGCTGCGCGCGGGCCAGCTCCTCCATCTGCGCGGGGCTGAGCTCCCTGCTCATCAGCTCGCGCATCTTGGGGTGGATGTAGAGGCTGCCGCCCATCACGCTGTTGACGCAGTCCACCAGCTCCTGGGCAGACGAGTTCTTGAGCATGTAGCCCTGGGCGCCGCCGCGCAGCGTGTAGTAGATGTACTCGAGGTCCGCGTACATGGTGAGGATGATGACCTTGGTCTGCGGGAAGTCGCGCGTGATGTCCTCGCAGGCAGACAGGCCGCTCTTGCCGGGCGGCATGCTGATGTCGAGCAGCAGGACGTCCGGGCGCTCACGCGACACGGCGGCGTAGGCCTGCGCGCCGTCTGCCGCCTCGCCCACGACCTTAAACTGCCCGGTTTGCTCCAGGATCATCCTGAAGCCGGCGCGCACCATCTCGTGGTCGTCTGCCAAAACGAGTGTGATCATCGGGCGTCCTCCTCTTTCTTGGCGTTGCGCCCCGTGGGGGCAACCAGCGAGACAACAGTGCCGCTCTCCCCGGAGCTGAACGTGAGCGTGGCGCCGATGATCTTGGCGCGCTCGCGCATTCCCTGCAGGCCACAGCCGCTGCCGCGGATGACGGGGGCGTCTACGTTGAAGCCCTCGCCGTGGTCGACCACGCGCGCCTCGATCCAGCTGCCGGCGTCGTTGATCTGCACCAGCGCGCGGTCTGCGCCGGAGTACTTGCAGGAGTTGAGCAGGGCCTCCTGGATGATGCGGTAGATCTGGGTTTCGTACGCGGGCTCCATGCGCTCCATCTCTTCCGGCACCTCGAAGTCCACCTGCACGCCGTAGCTTTCGCGGTATACGAGCGCCTGGCTGCGCAGCGCGCTCACCAGGCCAAAGTGGTCGAGTGTTGAGGGGCGCAGCTCCACGGAGATGTTGTGCAGCTCGTCGAGCACGGTGTCAAGCACCATCTGCGCTTGGGCGGCGTTGTCCGCAGGGCTTTCCGTGCACACGCCCACGCCCTGCTGGCACAAGATGATGCGCTGCAGCAGGAAGCGCACGCCCAGCAGCTCCTGGGCGATGCCGTCGTGCAGCGTGCGGCTGATGCGGATGCGCTCTTCTTCCTGCGCGGCGATGAGCTTTGAGACCACGGACTTGCCCAGGTACTGCTCCTTGGCGGCTTCCTCGCTGGCCTGGGCCACCTCCTCGAAGTCGAAGGCGTCGCTGGTGATGACGCCCAGGTCGCACAGGCCGCCCTCGAGCTCGGCGCAGAGGCGGTCGTAGAGCTGCTGGTGGCCGGGGTCCGTGCTGCGGAAGGCGCACAGCAGCACGCCCACCACGCGGGTGTGGCGCTGCACCGGCAGGGCCAGGAAGCTGCGCAGGTCCTCGGCGAAGACGATGGGGTAGGAGGAGTACTCGCGGGGATCGAGCTCGCGGTCGATGTCTGTGAAGAGCATGGGCTTGCCCGCCTTGAGGACGATTCCGCCGATGCCGTGGCCGGGTGCCAGCGAGATGCGCTTGTAGCGCTCGCCGCTCGCGCCGGCGCTGTAGATCCAGTGGAGGGGAGACCCGTGGAAGGCCGCCAAGCCCAGGGCCACGAAGTCGAAGCCGTAGTCCTCGTGCAGCTCATGCACCCTCTGGGCGTATGCGGTGTTGCCGCCGTTGAGGGTCTCTTGCGAGAAGTTCCTCAAGCTGCTCACAAAGCGCTCCTATCTCTCGTTGCCATGCGGCAGCCGCGGCGCACACGGCGCTCGCCTTCTCCTGCTCCTCAAACTCTATCCCGATGAATGACCTAGGGATTATCCCAAAACCATGACGCGGGTTTTTCCCGCCATTTTGCTTTGCGGCCTGGGTATTCCCCGCCTCCCTCCCCGAGCCCAAAGGGCCAGCGGGGAAGGGCCCGCGATGGAGGCGTTGCGCGCCAAGGCATGCCTGCACGGGGGAGATGCGTGCTTGCGAACAAAACCGTGCTCAGAGGCATGCCTGCACAGCGGAAAACGGCTGCTTGTGCTCCGAATCGTACGCCAGGGCATGCCTAGCCGAAGAGGCCGAGGAACTGCCAGTAGGGGACGCATGCGGCCAAGCCCGCCAGGCAGGTGAGCATGTAGAGCGCGCAGTACGCGGCCAGGCTGGAATGGCGCGCCATCTGGCCGTCTACGCTGTAGTACGCCGCCAGGTAGACCGGGTTTTGGTACAGCGCAAACCACGGGTGCACGGTGGCGTAGACCGCAAAGCCCACGACCCAGGGGCTGATTCCCATTTGCATGCTGAGCGGGATGAGGAAGGCCATGACGATGTTGAGGTAGGCCATCTCGGAGACGATGAGGAAGCGCAGGATGATGGTGCTTGTGCCGATCCCGATGACGAAGGCGTAGGGGTTGGCGGCCAGGCGCTCGAAGAGCGGGCCGGCTGTGGCGACGACCCAGCTGTCGATGCCGGCGGCGCTGAAGACGTTGGCCAAGCCGATGACGATGCCGATGAAGATGAGGGAGTCCCAGGCGATGTCGGTCTTGAGGGAGGTCTTGGTGAGGATGCCCGGCGCCGCCATGGCGACGACGGCCACCAGCGCGACGAGGTGGCTGGGTATTCCGTGGAGGGACTGCGTTGCCCAAAGGCCGACGGTGATCAAGACGATGGCGAGCATCTGGCGCTCTGCGGTGCTCATGGGGCCGGGCTCCGGAATGGGGGAGGGGCTGGAGGCGGTGCTCGCGGAGCCGGCGGAGCGGGAGTCCTTCGGGCGGTAAAGGGCGATGATGGCGACGAGGTTGAGCGCCGTCACTACGGCGAGCC
>SFLO01000150.1 GCA_004553405.1 Coriobacteriaceae bacterium | reverse complement strand
CTCCCCCGTCCTGCTTTTCGCTGTGTTGCTGGGGGCATTATCCCCTAAAGGGCCGCAGGCAGGCATGCCAAAGCTCGGAGAGCAAAGCGGCGCGCAGCCACGTCCAACAATCCCGGCTCAGGGCCTTCTTATTCCGAGTCAAACACCTAGACTTGAGCTGCCGGCGTTGACCAGGCGGTCAATTCCTGCCGGCACATCTGCCGAGCAGACCACGGGAGGACCCATGCAACGCGAGAAGCGAGGCACCCTGCCCCTCGACGAAGACGGCTTTGACAAGCTTTCCCCTGAACGCCAAAGCGCCATCGCCACCGCAGCCATCGAGATCTTTGGCAAGGGCAGCTACAAGGAAGCCTCGACAGACGAGATAGCCCGCAAAGCCGGCATCTCGAAGGGCCTGCTCTTCTTCTACTGCAAGAACAAGCGCCAGCTCTACCTTCACACCATGGAGTACCTCTACGAGAAAGTGGTCGACATGGTGGTCGACGACGCCTTCTGGCAGATCGACGACTTCTTCGAGCTGCTGCTCTACACCGCAAGAAGCAAGGGCAGCCTGCTCGAGCGTTTTCCCTGGGCGCTGTCGTTTTCCATCCGCGCCTTCTACCCGGACCACCGCGACATCAAAGACACGATGAACCGCTGGAACCAAGAGCAGATCGAGATCATGTTCGAGCGCTTCTTCACCAACGTCGACTGGAGTCGCTTTCGCGATGAGGTCGACCCCATGCACGTGTTGAACATGCTCATATGGACAGCAGACGGTTGGATGCACCAGCGCCAGGCAAGCCAAGAGCCCGTGAGGCTCGACGAGCTCATGGACGAGTTCACGCTCTGGCTGAACATCCTGCGCAGCTGGGCCTACAAGCCCGAGTTCCTGACCGAGCCGCTTGGCACGCAGGCGGGCATTGAGTAAGAGACAGGAGGACACATGGCGTCGATGACAGCAAGCCGCCCCACAGCCGCTCTCATAGAGGTGAGCGGGCTCACGAAGGACTACGGTGCGGGCAGGGGAATCTTCGACCTCAGCTTCGACGTGGCAGAAGGCGAGGTCTTCGGCTTCTTGGGGAGCAACGGAGCCGGCAAGACGGTGACCATGCGCCACCTCATGGGCTTCATCCGCCCGCAGGCAGGCAGTGCCCGGATCTTCGGGATGGACTGCTTTGCCCAGCGCGCCGCCATACAGGGGCAGCTGGGCTACCTCCCCGGAGAGATCGCCATCTACGACGACATGCGGGCGGGTGACTACCTCAAGCTCATCGCCAGCATGCGCGGGCAGGGCAGCACCAAGCGCCGCGACGAGCTCATCGAGCGCTTCGAGCTCGACCCGAGGATGAAGGTGCGCAAGATGTCGAAGGGCAACAAGCAGAAGGTGGGCCTGGTATGCGCCTTCATGGGAAGCCCCCGCCTGCTGCTGCTCGACGAGCCCACCAGCGGCCTCGACCCCCTCATGCAGGCGCGCTTCATCGAGCTTGTGAGAGAAGAGCAGCAGCGCGGCGCAACGGTCTTGCTCTCGTCGCACATCTTCGAGGAGGTCGAGCGCTGCTGTAGCCGCGTGGCCTTCATCCGCCAGGGGCGCCTGTGCAGCGTGCAGGACATGACCGAAGTCAAGGGCTCGCGCCGCCACGCCTTCAACGTGCGCTTTGCCCGCGAAGACGAGTGCGCGCGCTTCCTCGAGCAACACGGCGACGCCTGCGCGGCACAGCGCACGGGAGCCTGCGAGCTTGAGCTTGCGGCTGACGGCAAGGTCGACGTCCTCGTCAAGCTCCTCTCAGGCTACGAGATAGAAGCGCTGAGCACGCGCGAGCAAAGCCTCGAGGAGATGTTCATGGGATTCTACGGAGAAGGAGGTGCGCGATGAGCTTCGCGCTGTTTGCAAGGGAGCTGCGAGGGAGCTTGTCTGCGCTGCTGGTGATCACGGCAGTCTTGGCCCTCTACATCGTGAGCATCGCCTACATGTTCGACCCAGAGGTGGCGGACAACCTCGACGCGGTGATGGCCGCCATGCCCGATCTGTTCGCTGCGTTTGGCATGGCGAACATGTCCACCAACATGACAGACTTCATGCTCAACTACCTCTACGGCTTCTTGTTCACCTGGGTGCCGTTGCTGCTCATCATGATGATGGTCAACCGCATGTTGGTGCGTCCCATCGACCGCGGCAGCATGGCCTGCCTGCTGGCCACCCCCGCAAGCCGCCTGCGCATCGCCGGCAGCTTTGCGGCCTGCATGGTCGCGGTGCTGGTCTTCGAGCTGGTGCTGATCTTCGCCATACAGGTGGCGAGCGCCGAGGCGCTCTTCCCGGGCGAGCTCGATGCAGAGAAGCTCGGCTGGCCTGGCGCTGTAGGGCGGCGGCGGCGCATGCCTGGCGCTGCTGTTATTGCAGGTGATGACCCAGGCGGGAGAGGGTCTCGACGCGCTGGCGACGCTCAACCCCGTCATGTACTACAAGCCCTTCGAGCTGGCCGCGGGAAGCTCGGACGCCGTTGTGGGCGCCGCGTGCCTGGGGCTTGCGGGCATAGCGCTGATCGCCGCCGGGATCGCGGTCTTCTGTCGCCGCGACCTCAACGTCTAGGCGCCCAAGCCCTACTCCAAATCACCGGGGTGCCCCCGGTCTCCAGAGGTTCTTTTGCCGACTATACCCGCACGCAGGCAGGCTGGGTAAATCGCAGCGCGGTGTAAGCAATACAATCTAAAAATTACGCCACACGCACCGTGCGGGTATCGCCGCACACAGCCAAGACTGGAGACCGTATGAGAGACATCTTCGTATGCGACATCACCATGAAGCAAGCCCAAGGTGCTAAGGGCCTCAACCTGTCCTTCAAGGACAAGCTCGAGCTCGCCAAGCAGCTCGACAAGCTCGGCGTGAGCGCCATCGAGGTTGAGGGCATCGAGAGCCCCAAGGCGGACAGCCTTCGCATCAAGTCTCTTGCCAGCCTTGTCAAGAACTGCACGCTCACCGTGCCGGTGGGCCTGGAGGAGGGCTCGGCCGAGCTCGCTTGGAGCGCTCTGAGCGAGGCTGCTCACCCCAGGCTCCAGCTGGAGGTGGCCGTCTCCCCCGCCAACATGGAGTACATCCACCACCGCAAGGCTGACGGCATGCTCGAAGACGTCAAGCGCGTGATCGCCGAGTGCCGCACCTGCTGCGACGACGTCGAGTTCGTCGCAGCTGACTGCACGCGCGCAGACGGGGTCTACCTGCGCAGCGTCATCGCCGCAGCCATCGAGGCCGGCGCCACTACCGTCACCTTGGCAGACGCCGCCGGCAAGATGCTGCCCGAGGAGTTCGCCCAGTTCGTCGCCGCGGTGAGGGCCGACCTCCCCCAGCTCGAGGGCATCACCCTGGGCATCTCCTGCTCCAACGAGCTCTACATGGCAGACGCCTGCGCCGTCGCTGCCGTCGCCGCCGGAGCCCAGCTCTTCAAGGGCTGCACCTACCCCCTCAACGCTGTCTCGCTCGACAACGTCTGCAAGATCTTGGCCACCAGGCAAGACGCCTGCCAGGTGAGCTGCGGTGTGCGCACCACAGAGATCAACCGCGCAGCCGGCCGCATCGCCCAGATCATCGAGAAGGAGTCCGCGCGCTTTGGCTCGACTCCCCTCTCCGAACTCGACGAGTCCGTCAGCCTCAGCGCCCTGGACAGCCAAGACACCATCGCTGCCCAGGCCCTCAAGCTGGGCTACGAGCTCTCTGAGGAAGACATCGCCGGCGTCTACAAGGCCTTCAAGGACATCGCCAGCAAGAAGAAGTCCATCAACAGCGTCGAGCTCGACACCATCATCGCCGCCGTGGCCATGCAGGTGCCCCCCACCTACCTGGTCGAAAGCTACACGATCAACTCCGGCAACAAGATCAAGGCCACTGCCCACATCGTCCTCACCAAAGACGGCGTGGAGCTGAGCGCCGTGTGCGCCGGCGACGGCCCCATCGACGCCGCCTTCATGGCCATCGAAGAGATCGTCGGCACCCACTACGAGCTCGACGACTTCAAGCTGCGCTCGCTCACCGAAGGCCAGGAGGCCGTGGGTGAGGCGCTCATCAAGCTCATCAGTAACGGCAAGGTCTATTCCGGCCGCGGCGTCTCGACCGACATCGTGGGCTCTTCGATCCACGCTTTCATCAACACCGTTAACAAGATCGTCTACGAGGAGCAGATCTAATGAAGTGTTCGTTCTCCACCCGAGGCTGGACCGCCTGCTCCTGGGCCGAGCTGGTCGAAACCGCCGTCGAGCAGGACTTTGCCGGCATCGAGATCCACGATATCGCCCACCAGCCCAGCCTGAGCGGCAAGGGCGCCCCCTTCGACCGCTACAACGTGCAGGCCACGGCCCGCGCCCTCAAGGAGCGCAAGCTGGCCGTCCCCGCCCTGGACTCCCCCATCGACATCGCCGCCGGAGAACAGGCGGTGGCCCAGGCAGCCGAGCTCATCGAGATGGCCGCAGCCGCCGGTATCGCATGCGCCTGCGTGACCGTGCAAACCGATGACGACGACGCCGTCAACCGCGCCCTGGACGCCTTGGTGCCCCTGGCCGAGCACAACGGAGTGAATCTCCTCATCGAGACCTCCGGCATCTATGCAGACACCGCCCGCCTTGCCCTGGCGCTTGACAACCACCCCTCTGACTACACGGGCGCTCTGTGGGACGTCTACGGCACCTGCTGCACCGCCGGCGAGGACCCTGACGCCTCCATCAAGGCCCTGGGCGCCTACGTCAAGCACGTGCACATGCGCGACGCAGACGAGGACGGATCCTTCAACCTGGTGGGAGAAGGTGTGCTCCCCCTCGAGCGCGTTGTCATGGCGCTTAACTCCATCGACTACGACGGCTACATCTCGCTCGAGTGGGATCCCAGCTGGATGGAGGACCTCCAGGACAAGGAGGTCATCTTCCCCCACTACGTTAACTACCTGGAGCAGCTCAAGGGCAAGGGCAGGCGCCCCGCCCGCCGCGGCCTCTACGTCAACCACGACGGTACTGGCGAGTACGTCTGGAAGAAGGACGAGCTCATCGACATGACCTTCCCCGCCGTGCTCGACAAGATGGTCGAGACCTTCCCGGACCAATACTGCTTCAAGTACACCACCCTCGACTACACCCGCACCTACGAGGAGTTCCGCGACGACGTGGACACCTTCGCCCGCGCGCTGGTGAGCATGGGCGTCAAGCCGGGCGACAAGGTCGCCATCTGGGCCACCACCAAGATCGGCGCTGTGCTCGTCACCGTGAACACCGCCTACAAGGTCCACGAGGCCGAATACCTGCTGCGCCAGTCCGACACCCACACCCTGGTGATGATCGAGAGCGCGCTCGACTCCAACTACGCCCAGATCATCAACGAGCTCTGCCCCGAGATCGCCGCGACAGCGCCCGGCGAGC
>SFLO01000003.1 GCA_004553405.1 Coriobacteriaceae bacterium | reverse complement strand
GGTTAGCGCTGGTTGAAGGGGACGATGGTGGCGGGGCGGCCGTTCTCGTAGACGAGCTTGGGCTCGCCCTCGATGAGCGGGGCGAAGTACTTCTTGGCCTCATCCGTGATGCCGGCGTAGTCGGGCAAGATCCACTCCTGGGGGAACTGCTTGACGTAGTTGGCGAATTCGCTGGCGGGGCCGGCGAAGAACTGGGCGCTGTAGGGCTCGTCGAGGCTGGTGCGCGGCTTGATGCCCACCACGCTGGAGGTGAAGACGCCGTCTGCAGAGCGCATGTGGGCGCTCATGCCCAGCTCGTAGGCCTCGGTGACGTCCACCAGGCTCTGGGCGAAGTTGGAAGAGCGCGCCGCGCGGGAGAGGTCCTGCACCACACCGCGGGGGGCGATGCCGGCGTCGACGATCATCTGCTTGAGCTGCAGGCCCGCGCCGCCCAGCACCGCGTGGGCGAAGCCGTCGTTGGCGGAGGCACCGGCGGAGATGTAGGTGCCGTCTGCATAGCGGCCGCCTTCGGAGACGACGATGTAGCACTCGTTCTTCTCGTCCATGCAGCGCTTGACCTGCGCCAAGAAGGCATCCTTGTCGAAGGGGACCTCCGGCAGCACGAGCAGGTCGACGTCACCGCTCATGCAGCAGCTAGCGGCCAGCCAGCCGGCGTCGCGGCCCATGGTCTCGAGCACGAAGACCTCGGGGCGGGTGTAGGCGGCGTAGTCGAGGTAGGTGGCGTGGGTGATCTCCACGGCGACCTTGGCGGCAGAGGCGAAGCCGGGGCAGTGGTCGACGGGCACGAGGTCGTTGTCGACGGTCTTGGGGATGCCGATGAAGCGCTTGGCGATCCCGTTGGCCTGGGCCCAGGAGCTCAAGGCGTCGACGGTGTCCATGGAGTCGTTGCCGCCGATATAGAACATGCACTCGATGTCGTGCGCGTCCATGACCTCGACTAGGCGCTGGTAGTCCTCGGTCTTCTCGCGCGAGAGCTTGTAGCGGCAGGTGCCCAGCGCAGACGACGGGGTCTGCTTGAGGATCTCGAGCTCGCGGCCGGACAGCTCCGTGAGGTCGTAGAGCTTGTCTGCCAAGACGCCCTCGATGCCGTGGATGCCGCCGTAGACGCGGTCGTAGAAGGGGTTGAGCTGGTTGGCGCGAATCACGCCGGCCAGGCTGGCGTTGATGACGGCGGTGGGGCCGCCGGACTGTGCGACGAGGCAGTTCCTCATGCGATGCTCCTAGCTGTCGAGCGGACGAACAACATGACATTCTCCCACAAGGGAGGGCGCTACACGCGCTTCAAGATGGCGGCGAAGTGGCCGTCGCAGCCGCCCTCTGCGGGCAGGCTGGCGAAGAAGCCCTCCTCTGTGATGAAGCGCTCGAGCTCCTCGAAGGCCGGGGCCGCCTCGACGATCTCGAAGTCGCGCCCTTCTGGGCTCTTGAGGAAGGAGGCGACAACCTCCTGGTTCTCGCGGCGCAGGATCGAGCAGGTGGCGTAGACCATCACGCAGCCCGGGCGCACGCGCGGCGCGGCGCTCTTGAGCAGCTGCAGCTGCAGCTTGGCCAGGGCGCTCACGTCCTTCTTCTTGAGGCGCCAGCGTATCTCGGGGTGGCGGCGCAAGGTGCCGGTGCCGCTGCAGGGCGCGTCGATGAAGACGGCGTCGAAGGCAGAGGGCAGGCCGTCGACCTCGTCGAGCCGCGTGGCGTCTGCCGTGTGGGTGACCACGCCGGGGATGCGCTGCTGGGCCATGCGCTCGCGCAGCAGCTCCTCCTTGAAGGCGTGGATGTCTACGGTGTGGATGAGTGCGGGCTCGCGAAACCAGGCGTAGGCGTTGCGCTGCATGAGCATGGTCTTGGTGCCGCGGCCGGCGCCCACCTCGAGCACGCTGCCGTCGACGGGCACCATGCTGGCGGTCTGCTGGGAGGCGAGGTCTGCAGCGAAGCGCTCGCCGGGGAGGTAGGGGTTGTCGACGGTGTAGGTGGGCGCGGGCCCCATGCAGGCGGCCAAGATATCTTCTGTCTGCTGAATGCCGTACTGCATGAGCAGGGAGTCCACCAGCCACTGCGGCATGCCGAAGGAGCGCGCCAGGGCCTCGTGGTCCTCACGCGGGTTGCCCCAGGGGAAGGCCGTGGCGTCCTTCACCATCTTGCGCAGCACGGCGTTACCCAGGCCGGCGGCCTTCTTGGCGGCAGCGCGCACCAGCTCGACGCCCTGGTCGACCACCACATGGGCGGGCTTTCCCAAGAAGAGCAGCTCGTAGGCGGAGATGCGCAGGGCGTCGCGCACCTTGGGCTTGACGTCTTTGGGGCTGTTGAGGTTGCGATCGATGAGCAGGTCGAGCGTGCCGCTCGTCATCACCACGCCGAAGACGAGCACCTGCATGTAGTCGAAGTCCTCCTGGGAGCCTTCCCAGCTTGTGCGGCGCGTGTCGATGAGCTCGCGGGCGTAGGCCTCGCGCTCGCGCAGCTCGCGGGTGAGCTCGAGCGCGGCGCGGCGGGCCGGCGTGAGCTTGGAGGGCTCGTCCGCAGCGGCGGCCTTCTTGGGCGAGCGCTTGGCGCCCGCAGGCTGGGGTGCTGCCATCTAGA
Organism: Coriobacteriaceae bacterium; assembly: GCA_004553405.1. Lineage (GTDB taxonomy): Bacteria > Actinomycetota > Coriobacteriia > Coriobacteriales > QAMH01 > W2P13-069. The sequence goes on along the minus strand of SFLO01000003.1, from coordinate 14,180 downwards.
CCTCCCCCCACACGGGCTCGGCGTTGCGCAGGCCGTTGATCCAGCCCTGCACCGGCATCTCCTTCTTGCCCTGGGGCTTCACGAGCACGAGCTCGAGGGCGCCGTCTGCGCAGCCCAGCGCGATGCGCTTCTTCTGCAGGGCAACCTGCCCGGGAGCCAGGCTGTCGTCTGCGAGGCGGGCGGCCACGACCTGCACCTGCTTGCCGCAGACGGTGCAGCGGGCGGGGGCGCGGTGGTTGGAGGCCTGGATGCGGCGCATGCAGGCGGCGGCGGAAAGCGACGGCGCCAGCAGGGTCTCGTCCTTGCTGATCTTGGCGGCGTAGGTCACCAGAGAGGCGTCTTGCCCCTGCCATTCGTCTGTGCCGTCCTGCACGGCGGCCAGGGCCTCGACCATGCCGCGGGCGGCGATGGCTGCCAGCTCGTCTGTGAGCTCGTCGGTGGTCTTGGAGCCAACCGGCACGGAGCCGGCGGTGATGTAGTCGCCCGCGTCGAGCTCGAGCACCACCTTCATGGTGCACACGCCGGCCTCGTCGTCGCCTTCGAGGATGGCGCGCTGGATGGGAGCGGCGCCGCGCCAGCGCGGGAGCAGCGAGGCGTGGGCGTTGAAGGTGCCCAGCGGCGGGATGTCGAGCACCTCCTGGGGCAGAAGCATGCCGTAGGCGGCCACCACGATAGCCTGGGGCTGCAGAGCGCGCAGCTGCTCTTGCGCGGCGGCGTCGCGCAGGGTGGGCGGAGTGAGGACGGGCAGGTCCAGCTCGAGCGCGGCGGCCTTGACCTCGCTGGGGCGCAGCTCGCTGCCGCGGCCGCTGGCGGCGTCTGCGCGCGTGTAGACGGCGGCGATATCGTGCCCCGCCTCAACCAGCGCGCGCAAGGTGGGCACCGCATACCCCGGCGTCCCCATGAAAACGATTCTCATCAACAACCTCCCCAGCAAGGGATCGACAACCGATGATCAAACAAATCAAACCCGCCCCGGAGAGCGTGGGCAGCGCCCAAATCAAGCACCCCGCTCCCAGGTCCAACCCCAACCCTCACAGGTTGAGCAAGAGTCAGCGAGGCTTGCGTGAGTGCGTGCAGCAGGCGTGAAGCCGCGCCCGTAGCGTACTTCGCTACGTGAGGGCGCGGGTGAGCGCCTGATGTGCGTGCTCACGCAAGCCGCAGCGTCGGGTCAAAGCTCGACGAAGGAGGGCTTAGCAAACCTCACCTGGTTTGGCGCCGCGAGCGCGGGCCTCGTCGTAGTCCCTGAGGGCCTGGATGCGGGCCAGCGGGGGCATGCGGTCGACAAAGGTCTTGCCGTCGAGGTGGTCGAGCTCGTGCTGCATGCAGCGGCCGAAGAGCCCACCGCTCTTGTAGCGCACCAGCTGGTAGTCCTCGTTGTAGCACTCGACCTCGACCCACTCCCAGCGCTCGACATCACCGTTGATGCCGGGCACAGAGAGGCAGCCCTCGCTGTTGACGACGGTCTCCTCGGAGTGGTCGACGATGACCGGGTTGATCATGGTGATGGGGTTCTTCTTGAGGGGGCGGCCCTTCTCGTCTTCTTCGACCCAGTCGCAGTCGATGACGACGAAGCGCTTGAGCAGGCCCACCTGGGGCGCGGCGATGCCCACGCCGTCTGTCTTGTACATGAGCTTGGCCATGTCCTTGGCGAGCTTCTTGATTGACTTGTCCCCGATCTCCACCGGCTGGCTGACCTCGCGCAGCAGGGGGTCGGGCAGGGTGATGATGTTCATCCGTGCCTCCCAAAAGGTTCTTCGCATACGGTCTGGAGTTTAGCAGCTGCGGGCATGAAAAAGGCGGGCCCGCCGCATTTGTGCGGCAAGCCCACCGTGACAGCGCGCAGGATGCAGCGCTACTTGGACTTGCGGTAGGCCAGCCAGTAGAGGACGCCCACGAAGACCGCGCCGCCCACGATGTTGCCCAGGGTGGCGAAGAGGATGTTGTAGGCAGCGCCGCCCCATGCCAGCACGCCGACGGAGCCGTAGCCCATCATCGAGGCCACGGTGCCCATGGGCAAAAAGAACATGTTGGCCACGCAGTGCTCGAAGCCCATGGCGACGAAGGCGGTGACGGGGAACATGCAGGTCACGATCTTGTCGATGACGGTGCGGCCGGCAAAGCCCATCCACACGGCCAGGCAGACGAGGAAGTTGCACATGATGCCGCGGCAGAAGATCTCCAGCGGACCCAGGGCCTCCTTGCCGGCGGCCACGGCCACCATCTGGTTGCCGATGGTGTTGTCGCCCGCCTTGATGGCCATGACGCCGCAGCCCACGACCACGGCCACCAGCAGCAGCGAGCCCACCAGGTTGCCGATGTAGACGACCACCCAGTTGCGCAGCATGTGCAGCCAACTGATCTTCTTCTCGAGCGCGGCGATCACCATGAGGGTGTTGCCGGTGAAGAGCTCCGCACCGGCGATGACCACCAGGATCAGGCCGATGGAGAACATGGCCGCGCCGAAGACGCTCGCCACGGCAAAGCTCAGGGTCAGATCTGCCTTGACGTAGGCCATGAACAGCGCGCCGGTGCCGATGAACAGGCCGGCGGCGATGGCCAGCCAGAACATGCGGCCCGCGCTCATCTGGGCCTTGGCCATGCCGACGGCCTCGGCCTTGGCGACGATACCCGCGCCGGCGGCGTGGTCGGGCTTGCAGGCCGCGATGTCGGCCTTGGTTATCTGCTCTTCCATGGGCTTTCCCCTCTCTCTAACGCCACAGAGCCCGCGCACAGCGCAGGCCGTCCTTGCTTGCCAGTTTGATACGCAGATGATACGCGCCGCAGCGCGAGCGGCGCTTGGAATCAGCCGCAAATCGGGTTGGCGGGGTCGTTGAAGACCTTGAAGGAGTCCGGCCGCGCCTGGCAGATGAGGGTGAGGTCGAACTCGCGGGCCAGCTCGATGGTGGCGTCTGTGGGCACGGCCTTGGTCACCAGGATGGGGATACGCGCACGTATGGCCTTCATCACCATGTCGACCGGGATGCGCCCGGAGGTGTAGACGATGGCCTGCGAGAGGTCGACCTCGTCGAGCAGGGCCTCCCCCACCACCTTGTCGAAGGCGTTGTGGCGCCCCAGGTCCTCGCAGCAGTAGAGGATCTGCTCGCCTAAGGCCAGGTAGCAGCTGTGGGTGCCCATGGTGCGGCGGTGCAGGGGCGTGTCCAGCGCAAAGCTGCGCGCCAGCGAGAAGATCCAGCGGCGGTCCCAGGGGATGGGCACCACCTTGGCGGGGGGCTCGTCTGCCTCAAAGTAGCTGTTGAGCGTGCGGTTGCCGGTGCAGCAGGAGGGCACCGCCTCCACGTGCCGGCGCTGCAGCTGGGCCTGGCGGTCGCGCAGGAAGACGCGGGCGCGGGTGGCGTGCTGGCAGATGTAGATGCTCTCGACTTCCTCGGCGTCGCGCACGATGCCCTGGGTGCACAGGCGGCCCAGCACGAGCTCGGGCAGGCGGTCGGGGCTGCAGACGATGGTGAAGGTGGGGATCTCGTTGACGAAGACCTCCATGGAGTGCTCCACCTGCACCTCCTCGAAGGCCACCACGTCGGGCTCGGCCGGCGTGCACAGGCGCACGCTGTGCTTGAGCAGCTCATCGTCTGGTGTGAACAGGTTGCTTATCTCCACGTGCAGCCCTCCCCTGCCGGCAGCGTCTAGGCGTGGAAGCGCGGATCCTGGGCGATGGCGTCGAGCCTGGCCATGACCACGTCTTCGACCTCGTAGGATACAGGAGCCAGCGCGCCCTTCTCGCTGAAGAGCGTGCGAATGTAGCTGCCGCAGTCGTCGCAGGTGTAGAGGCGGTGGGCATCGTCGCCCTCGAGCGAGAAATAGTGCAGGTGACCGGGGTTGGTCTGCCCGCAGCGGGCGCAGCGGATGCGCTGGAACTCCCAGGTGCAGCCGCACTGGGCGCACACCAGCAGGCGGCCGCGGCCCTGGCTGGAGGTCTGGCCGCCCACGTGCGACAAGGTGGGCTCGCTGCCGCAGCAGGGGCACAGCAGCGGGTGGTGCTCATCGTAGAGCTTGGCGTCCCTGAGCGCTCGCACGGCTGCCTGGGCGGGGTTTTCCAGCTGGCAGCGCAGGGCGAGGCTTGCCACCTGGGCGGCGGCCACCGCGGCGGGCACGGGGATGCCGGCGTCTACCAGGCCGCCGGCGAGCTCGTCGAGGAAGGCAGAAGGCTCGCTGCCGGCAAGCTCGAGGCCCGCTGCTGCGAGGACGTCTGCCCAGCTCAGCTCCTTGAGGACGGCGGCGATCGCCGGGTCGAGCAGACCCTTGCCGGCGATGCAGGCGGCGATGTCTGCGGCGTCGCGCGCCAGCACAGCAGCATCGATGGCGACCGGGGCGTTTGCGAAGATGTGCTGCCCGGCGGAGCAGGCCACGGTGAGGGCCTCGGGTGAGGGGGCCTCCCAGCTGCAGGGGCAGTCCTGCGCAGAGGCGGCCTGCAGGCCCCACACGCTACGGAAGAACACCAGGCGGTTGACGTCGTCTTGCGGGAGCTCCTTGTAGGAGTCCATGGCGGCGTCGATGAGTCTCAGGTTCATTATCGGCCCTCCTCGGGGAATGCGCGCCCCGCTGTAGCGGGCGAAGGCGCAGCTCTTGTGATAGAAAGGATACCAACGGGCCGGGCAACAGGCATGAAGGTGTTGCGCGGCCTGCGGGTATCCCCTGCCGAGCGACACATGGGGCGCCCCCGCGCATGTGCGAGAGCGCCCTCCCGTGAAGCCGGCCAAGCACCAGGCCCGGAGGTTATGGCGGATGAGCTTGGTGCTTGGCGCTGACGCGAGCAGGATGCGGGGCACTCCGCCTCGCACGAATACCCAAAGACTTCCCGGGCTGCCGGCTGCACCCATGGTGCGATGCCGGCAGCCCGGCGCTTTTTTCAGGGGGGTCCCTGCCCACCTCAGAGCAGAAAGCGGGCGGCCCCGCCCCCGCGGGCCCCGCCGGGTAGGCAGGGCCGCGAGGGCTTGAGGGGCCAGCGCACGGGAAAGCCGAAGGGCTTAGTCCTCGATGCGCTTGGTGGTCTTGGCGTCTGCCCAGTAGAGCTCGTCGGAGCCCTCCTTGTGCAGCTTGCGGACCCAGTGTGCCCAGTGGTACATGGCCTCGCCCTCGGAGAGGGAGCCGTCGCCGAACATGACGCGATGCATGCCGCGATAGGGGCCGATGATGCCGCCACCGAGCAGGATGTGGGCCATACCCAGGACGCAGATGGCGAAGAAGCCCAGGTCGTGCAGGAACAGCCACACCGCATGGGAGGTGATGCCCAGGGTGATGATGCCCACGACGTTGGCGGTGAGCACCAGGCCTGTGACGCCCATGAGGATGGCCACCAGGATGATCATGCCGTCAGAGACGCGCTGGCCGGACTTGGTCTCGCTTGCATCGGGCATGTGCAGCCACTTGCAGGTGAACAGGTAGGGCAGGAAGAGCTTCATCCACATGACGTCGTCGTGGTCCCACTTGACGAGGTTCTTCTTGAGGATGTGCAGGGCGCCCTTGGGGGCCATGATCAGGCTGATGATGGGCACCAGGCAGAAGATCAGGCCCACGACGCGATGGACCATGCGCATGACGAAGACGACGTCGGGGCCGACGGCCTTGGTCAGCGGCGGGACGAAGACGAACAGGCCGGAGATGGCCAGCAGGATGCAGGAGATGGCGACGGTGCCATGGGTGATGCGGGCCTGCTTGGTGGTGCGCTGGACACGCAGCTGCTTGCCGCTCTCCTTGCGCTCCTTGATGAACTCGGCGTTCTTCTGAGCCTGCTCGGGGTACACGGTGATGTTCTCGTGGCTACTCATGGTCGTCCTCCCCCCACTTCTTGAAGATGGGCACCTGGCTCATGTACTGCTTGAAGCTCTTGGTACCCTGGCCGTCGCCGTGCTTGAGAACAGCGCCGGTGTTCATGTCGAGGGTGTCGGTGGTCTCGGGGTTGTAGATCACCTGGTCGTGCTTCTCTGCGCCGGCGGACAGCGCGGTCATGCCGGCAAGGCCCAGGAAGACCAGGCCCGCGATGCCGCCCACAACGGGGGCAGTGTAGTCGTGGACCGTGTTGAGGACGCTCTTCTTGGGGTTGGCAACCTGGCCGTGGTCCTCGATGCCGTACTTGAGCACCTGGATCACATGCAGGCCGCCCATCTCCTCCTCGCCGTAGACGCAGGCGTCGGTGAAGCCCTTGGCCTGCAGGCGGTCGACGGCCTCGTGGGCCAGGCGGATCATCTCGTCGCGATCGCCGAACTGCAGGGCACCGGGCTGGCAGGTGGTGACGCAGGCCGGGGCCATGCCGTTGTGGATGCGGTCGACGCAGCCGTAGCACTTGTTGATGACAGGGTCCGGACGTCCGGCGAGCTTGTCATAGCGGGGCACGTCGTAGGGGCAGGCGGTGGAGCAGTACTGGCAGCCCACGCACTTGTTGGCGTCGTGGGTGATCATGCCGGTCTCCTCGTCGCGGAAGAGGGCGCCGGCCGGGCAGATCTGCACGCAGCCTGCGTCGGTGCAGTGCTGGCAGCTGCGGCGGCCAAAGGCCCAGCCCATGCGCTTCTGGCTTTCGGGGGCCTCGAACTCGTTGAAGGTCATGATCAGGCGGGTGGTGCCGTTGATGTCTGCCGGGTTCTGGTAGACACCCTTGAAGTCCATGGAATCGGCACAGCCACCGTCGCCGGAGGGCAGGTTGTTCCAGCACTTGCAGGCAACCTGGCAGCCCTTGCACGCGGTGCAGCGGGCGGTGTCGAACAGCATTGCTTTCTCAGTCATCGCAGGTCACCTCCTATGCCTTCTCGATGTTGACCAGGAACGCCTTGTACTCGGGCGTCTGGCTGTTGGGGTCGCCGACGTTGGGGGTCAGGTCGTTGACAGCGCCCTGGAGGGTGTTGCCGTAGAGCTTGCCCCAGCTGTAGTGATGGGTCATGCCCACCAGGTGCTGGGTCTTGCCGTTGACCGTGAGCGGGCGGACGCGCTTGGTGACCACTGCGGTGACCACGACGGAGGCGCGCTTGTTCCACACCCTGACCTTGTCTCCGTTGCCGATGCCCTTTTCAGCAGCCAGCTCGGGCGACATCTCGATCATGTCGCCGGGGAAGGCCTCGACCAGGGCGGGGCAGGCGCGGGTCTGGCCGCCAGTCTGCCAGTGCTCGGTGACGGAGTAGGTGGTGGCCACGATGGGGAACTCGTCTGCAGAGCCGCGGCGGGTGGACTCGAGGCTGAACATGGTGCCCAGCTCCTTGTTGCCGTCTGCGGAGGGGCGGCCCAGGAAGCACGGGGAGTTGAGGCGGCCGTTGAGGAGGTTCTCGCTCAGCGGGGTCTCGAAGGGCTCGTAGTGCTCGGGCAGCGGGCCGTCGACCATGCCGTAGGACTCGAGGCGGCCGTTTTGCTCCCAGAGCATGAAGAAGGCCTTGTTGTTGGGCTCGATGGCCTGGACGGTGCCGTCTGCGAGGGTCTTGCTGGCGGCGAAGTCGGGGATGTCGAGGCCGTTGTCGTAGCCGGACAGCCACTTCTTGGCCTTCTTGTCCCACTTGACCAGCGCCTTGTCTGGCGCCCAGGGCTGGCCCTGCATGTCTGCAGAGGCGCGGTTGTAGATGATGCGCCTGTTGTTGGGCCATGCGAAGGCCCAGTCGGAGTACAGACCCAGACCGGAGGTGTCCTTGTTGTTGCGGCGGCCGATGGCCTGCTGGGCGGGATCGAGCGGCGCTGCGCTGTTGGCGTAGAAGCCGGAGTAGATCCACATGCCGCAGGCGGTGGAGCCGTCTGCGCCCAGCTCGGAGTAGCCAGCCAGAAGGTCGACGTTGCCGGCAGCCAGGGCACCGTTTGCGCCGCTCTCAAAACCGGACTTCCAGTCGGAGCTCTTGACGCGGTAGCCGTTGAGAGCCCAGGAGACGGGACGCGGGTCGATCTTGCCGTCCAGATAGTAGTCCCACTTCATCTTGAGGATGGGATCGGGGTTGGCGCCACCCTCCTCTGCGTAGAGGCGGCAGATCTCGCGCCACAGCAGGTCGCAGATCTCGTAGTCAGGCTTGGCCTCGTCCCAGGGCTCGACGGCCTGGTAGCGCCACTGCATCCAGCGGCCGGAGTTGAGGATGGTGCCGGGCTTCTCGTAGATGAGCGCGCAGGGCAGGAAGTAGCAGGTGGTGCCGATCTGGGTTGCGTCCATATCCGGGGCGTCCCAGAAAGATGCGGTTTCGGTGATGACCTGGTCGACCACGACGTTCCAGTCCAGGTGTGCCATGGAGCGGCGCACGTTGGAGCTGTTGGGAGCGGAGTGGCAGGGGTTCATGCCCCATGCGAAGTAGCCCTGGATGGTGCCGTCCTTCATCTTCTCGAAGGAAGACATCTCGGTCCAGTCGCTGCCGTCGTGGCTGGGGACCTTGGGCCACCAGTCGTAGCCATAGTCGTTTTTGACCGTGGCGTTGTCGCCGTACCACTCCTTGAGGGCGGACACCATGAACTTGGGCTTGTTGGTGTAGTAGCCGTCGGAGTAGGTCTGGCTCTCGAGCCAGTGCGCGAGGGAGTCGCGGTCGGTGGTGTTGGCCCACTTGAGGTAGGCGGGCTGCTCGTTGACCAGCATGCCCATGTCGGTTGCGCCCTGGACGTTGGGCTCGCCGCGCAGCGCGCACACGCCGCCGCCGGGGACGCCCACGTTGCCGCTCAGCAGCTGCAGGACGGACATGGCGCGGGTGTTCTGGGCGCCGTAGGTGTGCTGGGTCTGGCCCAGAGCGTAGAGGATGGCGCCTGCCTTGCCGGGGGCGCAGCTGGTGCACCATGCGGCGTAGACGGTGCGCAGGTCCTCGATGTCCATGCCGCAGACCTCGCAGACCTTCTCCATGGTGTAGCGGGAGTAGTGCTGCTTGAAGACCTGGTACACGCAACGGGGGTTGGTGAGGGTCTTGTCCATCTTGGGGACGGTGAGCACGGGCTTTTCGAACTGCGGGACGCCGTCCTTGACAGCCCATGCGTAGGCGCCGCCTGCGGAGGTGTCCCAGGGCTCCTCGTGGTCTGTCTCATAGTGCCAGGAGTGGGAGTTGTAGGTCTCGGTTTCGGGGTCCCAGCCAGAGAACAGGCCGGTTTCCGGATCGAACTCGTAGTCCTTCTCCAGGATGTAGGAGGCGTTGGTGTAGTTGATGAGGTACTCGAAGTTGTACTTGTCCATCTTGCCGGTGGTCATGTACTCGTACAGACCGGGCTCGATGAGGTTCTCGATCATGTAGTTGTACAGGCCGCCGTAGAAGGCGATGTCCGTACCGGAGCGGATGGGGCAGTAGATGTCTGCCATCTCTGCGGTGCGGGTGTAGCGGGGATCCACCACGATCCAGATGGCGCCCTTCTCGTGCGCCTTGTTGAGCCACTTGGAGCTCACGGGGTGGTTCTCAGCGGAGTTGGAGCCGATGTTCAAGATGACGTCGGCGTTTTGCATGTCGGCCCAATGGGTTGTCATCGAGCCTCGACCGAATGAAGCCGCCAGACCGGCGACGGTGGGACCGTGTCAAACACGGGCCTGGTTGTCGATGGCGACGATGCCCAGCGCCCTCATCATCTTCAAGATGAGGTACTCCTCCTCGGAGTTTTGCTGGGAGCCGCCCAGGCTGGCGATGCTCTCGCAGCGGTTGACGGTCAGCTGCTTGCCGTTGACCTCCTCGGTCTCGACAAAGCCCTTGTCGCGGGTGGCCTTGACCTTGAGGGCGATCTCCTTGACCGCGTCCTCCCAGGAGATGGGCTCCCACTTGGTGGAGTTGGGGCGGCGGACCAGGGGCTTGGTCTGGCGGACCTTGCTCTTGGTGACCTCGCGGGTCTTGGGGTCGACCACGTTGCGCAGCTGGAACATGGTTGCGCCCTTGGGGCACAGGCCACCCTCGTTGACAGGATGATCGGGGTCACCCTCGAGGTTGATCAGCTCTCCGTCGCGGACGGAGCACAGAGAACCACAGCCACCGGCGCAGTAGCAGCAGATGTTGGTGTATTCCTCGGTGTTCACCAGCTTCCACTCCTCGGACGCCTCGACGGCGAGGGCCGGGGCCGCGCTCGACAACCCGTAGGCCATGCCGACGCCTGCAGCGCCCGCAGCACCCTTGAGGAAGCCTCTGCGTGAAAGTTCCATGTGTGCACGCTCCTTTCTTCTCTCGATGTCCTCAACACCCGGCTCAGGGGCCGGGGTCCTTTCCACTAGAGAAACATATACGAAATGAAAAGAGGAGAACGGGGTACAGGAGGGGATTTCGATGAGTTGATTATTTTAAATTAAGGATAATAGAACGCCCTATGAGTTCTGCCTTATGACAGGCGGATGAGGCCCTCGCCGGGCTCGAAGCGGCCGATGCGCCAGGGGGCGCGGCCCGCGCGCGCGGCGAACTCGCGCTCGAAGGCGGGGGCGTCTGCGGGAGCCAGCGCCACCAGCAGGCCGCCGCTGGTCTGGGGGTCGCAGAGCACGCCCATGCGGTTGTCGAGCTCGTCTTCGTCCAGGCCGCCGGCGTCCACGAAGGGCTCGGCGAAGTCCATGATCGAGAAGCTGCGGTTGGGGCGGCAGTAGGCGCAGCAGAGCTCCCAGGCGCGGTCGAACAGCGGCAGGCTGTCGAAGTCCACCACGGCGTCAAGGCCGCTGCCCTCGACCATCTCGTGCAGGTGGCCGGCCAGGGCAAAGCCGGTGACGTCTGTGGCGGCATGGGCGCCGGCGGCCGCCATGGCCTCCGCGCCCGCGCGGTTGAGCTCGGCCATCGACTCGATGACGGGGCGAAACTCCCCTTCGGAGGCCTCCCCTATCTTGTAGGCGGCGCTGAGCAGGCCGGTGCCCAGGGGCTTGGTGAGGTAGAGGAGGTCGCCCGCCTGTGCACCGGTGTTGCGCATGGTGCAGGCGGGGTCTGCAAGCCCAAAGACGCACAGGCCGTACTTGGGCTCGGGGTCGTCGACGGTGTGGCCGCCGCAGATGCTCGCGCCGGCTGCCGCCACCGCGTCTGCCCCGCCGCGCAGTATCTCGCGCGCGACATCCGCGCCCAGGGCGCAGTCCAGGGCCAGCACGTTGAGGGCCACCACCGGGCGCGCGCCCATGGCGAAGACGTCGCTCAGGGCGTTGGCGGCGGCGATGCGCCCGAAGTCATAGGGGTCGTCTACCAGCGGGGTGAGGAAGTCCACCGTGAGCACGGCGGCGCTGTTGTGCCCCAAGCGGTAGACGGCGGCGTCGTCGCTCGTCTCAAAGCCCAGCAGCAGGTTGGGGTCTATGGCTCCCTGGATGGCGGGGAGTATGCCCTTGAGGTCGCCCGGACCCCACTTGGCGGCTCAACCCCCCTTGGAGGTGAGCTGCGTGAGCCTCACGCGCTCCTTGTCCGGCATGGTCCCTCCCCTCTCAGATAGAGCCTTGGCGGCGCGCAGCGCACAGGCCGCGCACCGCCCGATTATACGCAAGCCGCGCTGCCGCCCACCTAGAAGTAGTGCCAGGCGGCCTGTGCGCAGATGTGCTCGTCGCGCTGCAGGCGGACATGCGCCTCTTCGAGCAGGTCGTCGCCCAAGCGCAGCGCGATGCCGCAGGTGGCGGTGACCTGCGGCGGCGTGGGGATCACGTCAAAGCGCAGGCCCTCCAGCAGCTTCTGCGCCGCCATAGCCGCATGCGTCGATTCAAAAGAAATTACAATCACAAAGCCTCACAGGTTTAAACAAAGTCAGCGAGGGCTTTACAACGTTATGACTTTCGCAGACTCGTGCATGCGCTCGAGGATGTCGTACATGTTCGAGACCTCGCCCACCTTGAGCTGGTCGGCCACGCCGTAGAAGTTGAGGCAGGTGCCGCAGACGAGGACGTCGGTGCCCTTGTCCATCATCTCTTTGACGGAGTCGATGATCTGGACCTCGTCGCCGCAGAGCAGCTTGACGCCCTCGTTCATGAACAGCAGGTTCATGGGCGGGACCTCTGCCTGGTTGAGGGTAAAGATGGCCATCTTCATGAGGTTATAGCCCAGCTGGGGGTCGCCCTCGCCCACGTGGTCCTTGCCGATGAAGACGCTGTAGCCGCAGGCGCCGCCGGAGATGCTGCAGGCAGCGGCGGCCGTGGCGGCCGGGGGCTCCTGGCCGGCGGGCAGCTCGCCGCCCATCGTGATGAGGAAGCCGCCCTCGATGTCTGCGACCGTGCAGCCCAGGCCCTTCTTCTTGGCCAGGCGGGTGATGTTCTTGACGGCGGTGTCGTTGTCGACCCTGATCTGGATGTCCGTGTTGCCGGCGTCGATCTCCTTCTTGCACATGACCAGGGGCATGGGGCAGGGCTTGCCGAATCCGTCGAGCTCAACCATGGGTGGTTCCTTTCTCTCGAAAACGGGGAGGCGTGCTCCCCCGCACTATATATAGATGATGGGCCCGCCCGAGCGGCGGGCGTGCCCTAGCGGCGCGCGGCGGCGATGCGCGCGAGCGCCTGGAGGGCCTGGTCGACTTCCTCGACCGTGTTGTACCAGCCGAAGCTGAAGCGCACGGCGCCTTGCTCCACCGTGCCCAGGGCGCGGTGCATGAGGGGTGCGCAGTGGGCGCCTGCGCGGGTGCAGATGCCGTACTCGCTGGCCAGGGCGTCTGCCGCGGTGCCGGAGTCCAGCCCCGCGATGTTGATGGCCACCACGCCGGTGCGGTTGGCGATGGCGCCGCCGTAGTGCACGGCGCCGGGGATGCACTCCAGGCCGTCGGCGAAGCGCTGGGCGAGCATGCGCTCGTGGTCGCGTATCGCCTGCACGCCGACTTCCTCGACAAAGCTGACGCCGGCGGAAAGCCCCGCGATGCCGTGGCCGTTGAGGGTGCCTGCCTCGAGGCCCTCTGGCATGGCAGGAGGGTGGATGAGGTCGAAGCTGTGGGTGCCGGTGCCGCCCACCTTGAGCGGGGCCACCTCGAGGTCGCGCGCCAGGGCCAGGCCGCCGGTGCCCTGCGGGCCCATGAGGCCCTTGTGGCCGGTGAAGCACACGCAGTCGAGGCCCATGGCCTGCATGTCGATGGGCTCGCAGCCCGCGGTCTGGGCGGCGTCGACGATGATGCGCGCGCCGTAGGCATGGGCTATCTCTGCCAGGGCGGCCACGTCGTAGATGTCTCCGGTGAGGTTGGAGGCGTGGGTGACCACGCAGAGCTTGGTGCGGCTCTCGAAGGCCCTCTCGAACTCGCCGAGGTCGAGCGAGCCGTCGCGGCCCACCTTGACGGCGGTGACGCCGCAGCCGGTCTCCATGTTGAGATGGTAGAGGGGGCGCAAGACGGAGTTGTGGCTGGCCCAAGTGGTGACCACGTGATCGCTGCCCTTGACCAGGCCGCGCAGCACGATGTTGAGGGCCTCGGTGGCGTTGGAGGTGAAGCTCACACGGCTGGCATCCGGCGCGCCGAGCAGGCGGGCGAGCTTGTCGCGGCACTCGTAGACGGCCATGCCGGCGCCGAGGGAGGCGCTGTGGACGCCGCGCCCCGCCCCGCCGAAGGAGGTCAGGGCGTCTGTGACAGCCTGCACCACCTGAGGAGGCTTCACCATGGTGGTGGCAGCGTTGTCGAAGTAGATCATCGTGCGGTTCCCCCTGTTCACAGCCGTGCGTGCACGCCCACCAGCGCGCGTTTTGCATCGATGTTACGCCTTGCAAAGCTGGCTCGCAGCCGCTGGAAGCGCAGCGCGCGGTGGAAGGCCCGCCCCTCTCGCCGAGGAGCGGGCCGCCCTCAGCAGTAGCGGTCGCGGGTGGGGTCGATCTGGTTCTCCAGCTCGACCACGCCCTCGTGCGGCGGGAAGCCCGGCAGCTCCAGGGCCGCGCGCACAGCCGGCATGTCCTCCGGGTTCACCAGCAGCGATACCCCGCAGCAGGCCTGCAGCCCGCGGGGCACCGGCGAGATGCGCACCTTGCAGCCCTGCGCGCGCAGGGCGGTGTAGAGGGCCATGCCGGCGGTGGAGCTTTCAACCAGGATGTAGAAGGAGGTGCCTGCCATGCGCGCCGCCGCTGCCTCGCCCTAGCCGAGCATCTCGATGAAGGCCTCCACGCGGGTGCGCAGCTGGCCGGCATCGGAGTCGTCGTAGTCGGTCTCGATGGGCAGGTAGGCGATGCCGGCCTCCCTGCAGGCGTCGCCGAGGGACTTCTTCTCGGTGTCGTAGAGGCAGCAGAACTTGAGGTTGACGTCGATGATGCCGTCGACCTTGTACTCCCTGGCCAGGCGCAGCACGTCGTCGACGCGGCCGGTGTTGGGGGTGAAGCATGCGCAGTTGATGCCCATGTAGCGCTTGG
>SFLO01000149.1 GCA_004553405.1 Coriobacteriaceae bacterium | reverse complement strand
AAGAGGCCCTCGAGCAACTGGCTGGCGGCAAGCTGCACTGCTGCGGTGGTGGTGCTCATCAGCTACCTCGAAAGCGTCAACTCCGCCGCCTTCTTCGAGATGTCGCTCCTCTCCAGCGTCTACTTCAGCGGCATCGACGTCATGCTCGTCACCCTGCTCATCTACCTCATGTACTCGAAGAAGGTGATGGAGCCCCAGCAGCGCCGCGCCATCGCGATATCTTCGGCCGCGCTGGCCGCGATCGACTGCGCGAGCCTCATGCTCAACCCCTTCACCGGCCACGCCCTGGGCTACGCGTTCGTCGACCGTGCGGGCATCGACCACTGGGTCTACGAGCCCTACCTGGCCTATGACGCCCACCTCCTGTTCTGCTATGCCGCCGTTACCAGCATCTTGGCCCTGCTCGTCTACAAGACCCTCAAGACGCCCGCCGTCTACCACGCCCGCTACGTCCCCATCGCCGTGATGATCGTCCTCATCGTGCTGGTCAACGCGATCTTCCTCTACCTCCCCTTCGAGATCCTCGACATCTCGGTGTTGCTCTACGCGTTTTGCGCGGGCTTCATCTGCTTCAACGACACCCTGCTCCAAGAGCGCATGCTCAGGCGCCGCGTGGGCGATAAGGTGCTCGACTCGCTCAAGCAGCCCGTGGTCTTCTTCGACAACGAATGCCAGCTGTGCTTCCACAACGTCGACGCGGACTTCATGCTCCCCGGCCACGACGACCCCGGCATCTACACGCTGGAGGACTTCGTGAGCAACAACGGCCTCGAGCGCGACATCAAGCTGCGCCGGCTCCCGCAGGAGCACTCCTTCCGCTGGTCGCTCGAGCACGCTGGCGGCCAACAGCGCTACCGCTGCGACTTCCACACCCTGCGCGACGCCAAGCGACGCGTGATCGGCTACCTCTTCGTCTTCATCGACATCTCGCTCGAGGTCGACGTCCTCACGGGCTTCCAGACCAAGGAGGCGCTGGCCCGCGGGATGGCCGAGCTGCAAAAGCGCATGCTCGCGCCGTCGAGCGTGTGCCTGCTCGACATCAACCGCCTGGCCGAGCTCAACGCCGTCCATGGCCGCGAGCGCGGCGAAGACGCCATCAAGGCGCTAACCCAGTTCATGCGCGACGTCTTCCCCGCCGGCACGGAGTTCGCACGCATGGACGACGCCGCCGTCCTGGCCTGCTGCCCCGGCATGCGCCAGCGCGAGGCGCGCGAGCACTGCGCCGCCGTCGCCCGCAACATGGCAGCGCTCGACTTCGGCAGCGGGGCGCTGGGCATCCAGAGCGCCATCGCCGAGCTCACCTGGGACGAGCCCCGCCTGAGCACCGCCATCAGCCTGGCCCAGCGCAGCCTGAGCGTGCAGAAGATGCTCGACCCAGATTCCGCGCACTCCTCGCTGCTCGACTCGCTCGACCAGACCATGCGCGAGAGCGACGCCACCACAGAGGCCCACGTGCGCCGCACCCGCGCGCTGGCCGCCAAGCTGGGCGAGCGCCTGGAGCTGTCCGACTACGACCAGAGCTCGCTTGCGCTGCTGTGCCTGCTGCACGACATCGGCAAGCTGGGCATCCCGCTGGAGATCCTCAACAAGCCCACCTCGCTCACCGAGGAGGAGTGGGACCTCATGCGCTCGCACACGGAAAAGGGCTACCGCATCGCCATGGCCTCCGAGGAGCTGCGCGAGATCGCCCCCTGCATACTCCACCACCACGAGTGCTGGGACGGCAGCGGCTACCCGGACGGCCTCAAGGCCGAGGCGATCCCGCTGCTCTCGCGCATCGTGGCCGTGGTCGACACCTATGACGCCATGACCAGCGACCGCCCCTACCGCGAGGCCCTGAGCGTGAGCCAGGCGCGCGCGGAGCTGCAGCGCTGCGCGGGCACCCAGCTCGACCCCTTCGTGGTGGCGCAGTTCCTCAACGTGCTCGACGACATGGGGCTGGTGCCTCAACAGGCGGTGGCGGGGGAGGAGCCCGCCGTCAGCGCAGACAGCGATTTCGTTGTGAAGGGCCTGCCGCGCAGCTTCACCGCGAGCGAGTACGAGGAAGGCGCCGCGCAAGGCCTGGCGGCCGTCGACTACATGGAATACACGCTCGACGACAGCGACCACATCATCGAGATCGACGAGCGCTTCACGCGCGTCACCGGCTACACGCCGGACGACATCAAGGCGCTGCACCCGCGCCAGATCGACCTGATCTTCCCCGATGACGCCGAGATGTACAAGGCGATTGTGACCGAGCAGCTGATGCACGGCAGCGACGCCCTGGTGGAGCACCGCATCCGCCGCAAGGACGGCTCCGCGCGCAACGTGATCTGCTACGGCCGGCGCTACTACGATTCTGTCACCCACGAGCTGCGCGTGAACGTGATCGCCATGGACGCGGCGCGCTCTGCGATCGTCAACATGCTGCCCAAGCAGGAGCGCGAGCGTGCGCACCGCCGCCTGGCCTTCTGGGAGCACGGCGCGCGTGCGGACTCGCTCACCGGCGTGCTCAACCACCAGTCCTTCGTCAACGCCGTGCAGGAGCTGGCGGCCTCTGCGCCCTGCCGCATGCTCATGTGCGTCATCGACCTCGACAACTTCAAGAGCTACAACGACCTCTACGGCCACCCGCGCGGAGACGACCTGCTGGTTTCGCTGGCCGAGGTCCTGCTGGCCAACGTGCCGGAGCGCGGCATGGTGGGAAGGCTGGGCGGCGACGAGTTCGCCCTGGCCGCGGCCTTCGAGCCCGGCTGTTCCGACGAGGACGTGCTCGAAGATGTCAAGCGCATGTGGAGCAACGTGATCCACGCGCTCAACAGGGGCGAGCGCCCGGCCACCATCAGCATGGGCGCCTACTTCGCAGATGCGCACAAGTTCGAGTTCCAGCCGATGTACGACGCCGCAGACGCCGCGCTTTATGCCGCCAAGGAAGCGGGCCGCCGCCAGCTGCGCTTCGAGTCGCCCCACCTGAGCGGCTCTCTCGACCTCGCCGCCATCACCCCCGAACCCTAGCGGGGGAGCCGCAAGGCCGAAGCGCGACTCTCCTGTTGGTTGCTGTTTGCGCTGAAACAGCAACCAAAGCCGCACTTTCCTCCCGCAAGAGGGGGGGGGTGGCCGCCCGCATGCGCAGGCAGCCACCCGTGACGCGGCGCGCCCTCGAGGCGCT
>SFLO01000148.1 GCA_004553405.1 Coriobacteriaceae bacterium | reverse complement strand
AAAGCAGCAGGTCAAACGCCTGTTTTGGTCCAGGCTTCCAGCATCTGAGGCAAAATCTGTGCCATTTCGGTGCCATTCGGTGCCATTTCTGTGCCATTCGGCACTACTTCCGTTACTGCTGCCTGCTGCCCGTTTCCGCGTTTCCGCAGGTAGAAGGGCTGCTGTTACTTCCCTCTTTATCTATCTGCCACCTGACTAGTAGAATGGGGCGCTATGAACAGGGACTCATCCATAGGCGTCTTCGACTCCGGCTTTGGCGGGCTGACGGTGGTGCGCTCCATACGCCAGCAGCTGCCTGGCGAGTCGATCATCTACCTGGGAGACAGCGCGCGCTGCCCCTACGGCCCGCGCCCCCAAGACGAGGTGCGCGGCTACGTGCGCCAGATCTGCAGCTGGCTCACCGGCCAAGACGTCAAGCTCATCGTCATCGCATGCAACACGGCCACGGCGGCGGGCCTCGCCATGGCGCAGCAGGAGTTCGACGTGCCGGTCATCGGCGTGGTGGAACCCGGCGCCCGCGCAGCCGCCCGCGCCACGCTCAACCGCAAGGTGGGCGTCATCGCCACGCAGGGCACGGTCGACAGCTGCGCCTACAGCAACGCCATCCGCGCGCGCGACGCCGGCGTGACCGTCTTCAGCACCGCCTGCCCGCGCTTTGTCGAGATCGTGGAAGACGGCCTGCGCCGCAGCGACTCTGCCATCGAGAAGATGACGGCAGACGCCAGCGACGTCTACCTGCGCCCCGCCTTCCAAGAGATCGCGCGCGACTACCTCGACCCGCTGAAGAAGATCGGCATCGACACGCTCGTCTTGGGCTGCACGCACTTCCCCATACTCGCCCCGCTCATCCAGCAAGCGGTGGGGGAGGGGGTGCGCCTCATCAGCTCGGCAGACGAGACGGCCCGCGACGTCGCCCAGACCCTCGAGCGCCGCGGCCAGCTGCGCAGCTATGCCGCCGGGCCAGAGGGCCTGCGCTTCTTCACCACGGGCGACGACCTCGACGACTTTTGCGGCCTGGCCCGCAGGGTCTTGCGCGTGGACGACATCGACGTCAGCCACATCGACCTTCCCTGACCGCCCCCGGCGCGCACGCGCCCGCTTTCGAGAGGAGCACCCATGACCACCAACATCGGGCTGGCCCGCAGCTACGGGCGCACCCCGGCGCAAAAGCGCCCCACCACCATCACCCGCCACTACCTCGAGCAGGCCCCCGGCAGCTGCCTCATCCAGACCGGCGGCACCAAGGTGCTCTGCGCCGTCACCATCGAGGAGAAGGTCAAGCCCTGGCGCAAGGGCAGCGGCCTGGGATGGATCACGGCCGAATACGCCATGCTGCCCGCTGCCAACGGCAAGCGCACCGCCCGCGAGCGCGCCAACCGCCAGGGTCGCAGCATGGAGATCGAGCGCCTCATCGGCCGCAGCCTGAGGGCAGCCGTCGACATGGGTGGCATGGGCGGCGAGACGAGCTTCTATGTGGACTGCGACGTCATCGAGGCAGACGGCGGCACCCGCACGGCCAGCATCACCGGCGCCTGGGTGGCCCTCTACGACGCCTTCGAGTTCTGGAAGGGCGCCGGTAAGATCCGCAGCAACCCCATCACCAGCCAGGTGGCGGCCATCAGCGTGGGCCAGGTGGCCGGGCAGCTGCTCTGCGACCTCGACTACCAGGAGGACAGCCGCGCCGAAGTCGACCTCAACGTCGTCATGAACGGCTCCAGGGAGATCATCGAGGTGCAGGGCACCGGCGAGCGCGCCACCTTTGGGCGCTCCAAGCTCAACGCCATGCTCGACCTGGCAGAGGCCGGCATCGAGGAGCTGCTGAGCGCCCAGCGCGCCGCACTCGGCATCGAGCACCTGTAAGAACAGCGCACGCGAGGGGAGAGCACGCCGTGAAGAAGGTAGTGGCAGCAACCAACAACGCCAAGAAGCTCGAGGAGATGAACCGCATCCTTACCCAGCTGGGCTGGGAGGTCGTGGGCCTGCGCAGCTGCGGGGACTTCCCCGAGCCCGTCGAGGACGCCGACAGCTTCGAGGGCAACGCCCGCATCAAGGCCCTGGCCGCTCACCGCAACACCGGCCTGGCCGCCATCGCAGACGACTCCGGCCTCATGGTCGAGGCCCTGGGCGGGGCGCCGGGTGTCTACAGCAGCCGCTACGCGGGCGAGGGCGCCACAGACGCCGACAACAACGCCAAGCTCCTGCGCGAGCTCGCCGACGTCCCCGCCGGCCAGCGCGCCGCCGCCTACGCCTGCGCCATCGTCTTCATCGACGACGACGGCAGCGAGCACAGCGCCTGGGGCACCTGCGAGGGAGAGATTGGCTTCGAGCCGGCGGGCGAGGGCGGCTTTGGCTACGACCCCTACTTCCTCAGCGCCGACTACCCCGGCCAGACCCTGGCCCAAGTCGACGCCCGGGCCAAGGACGCCATCAGCCACCGGGGAAAGGCTCTCAGAAGCCTGGTGGCGAAGCTGGGCTAAGTAGGCTATACTGCACCTTCGCGCCGACGTAG
This sequence comes from Coriobacteriaceae bacterium, assembly GCA_004553405.1. Taxonomy (GTDB): domain Bacteria; phylum Actinomycetota; class Coriobacteriia; order Coriobacteriales; family QAMH01; genus W2P13-069. The sequence continues at coordinate 681 of SFLO01000148.1, read as the reverse complement.
CTCCAACGGTAGAGCAGCTCACTCGTAATGAGAAGGTTGCCAGTTCGAATCTGGCCGTCGGCACCAGCGAACACTAAGGAGCCCCGCTTTGTGCGGGGCTCCTCGCGTTTGCGGGGCGTCTTGATGCACTTGCCGCCGCCATTGCCTACACTGTGTTCGAGAAATGCGCGCCGGGGGAGGCGCGCCCTACCACTGGGAGGAACACCATGACCGCCACGTCCGCGCCCCTGAGCGCTCCGCAGGTCCGCGCCTACCTCGACCGCATCGGGCTTGCCAGCATGCCCGCAGACGCCGCGCCCAGCGTCGAGCTGCTCGACGCACTCATCCGCGCCCACCAGCTCAGCGTGCCCTTCTCCACGGCAGACATCGCCGGCCGCGGAATCGCGCCCTCGCTCGAGCTCGACGCGCTCTACAAGAAGATCGTCGAGGACAGGCACGGCGGATTTTGCTTCGAGCTCAACATGCTCTTCGACAAGCTGCTGCTGTCCCTGGGCTTCGACGCCCGCCCTTGCCTGAGCCGCTCTGTGCGCGGCCGCGAGCAAACGGCCCCCATCAACCACCGCGGCGAGCTCGTACTCGTCGACGGAGGCCTGCGCTTTGCAGACGTGGGCTTTGGCGGCCCCACCCCTCTGGGCTGCCTCTATCTGGACTGCACCGAGGTTCAGCAATCCGGGAAGCTCT
>SFLO01000147.1 GCA_004553405.1 Coriobacteriaceae bacterium | reverse complement strand
GCACGGATGACAGCCGCGACTTTGCAACGCTGCCCTTGGTGGACAGGGTCGCTGCTGGCAGCCCCATCCTCGCAGAGCAAAACATCGAAGAGCAGATCAAGCTGCCCATCGCCTTGGTGGGAGACAAGAACTCCTTCCTGCTCACTGTGAAGGGCGACTCCATGATCGAGGCAGGCATCTTCGACGGCGACATCGTCATCGTCCGCGAGGGCAGCTCTGCCCGCAACGGCGACATCGTGGTGGCCATGCTCGAGGACGGCGCCACGGTCAAGACCTTCTATCAGGAGCGCGACTGCGTCCGCTTGCAGCCCCAGAACCCGGCTCTCGAACCCATCTTCACGCGAGACGCCGTGATCTTGGGAATAGTCACGGGCCTGTTCCGCTCCCTCTAGACGCCCTCGTAGTCGAAGGCGGGGATGAAGCTCTCGCTCGCCGCCTCTCCTTCTTGGCAGAAGGAGTTCTCCAAGCCCAGGTCGAGCGCGTAGTCAACCAGCGCATCGTAGTCCTGCGGGTCTATGTCCCCTGCAAGCTCGGGGAAGGCCCGCTCGCAACCGGGCATGGGCGTGTACTGGCTCATGAGGCTCACGCATATCTTGCTCGCATAGGGTTTGCTCGCCAGCAGGCGCATCACGGCGAATGAGTCGATCAGACCGCCAGGCAGCAGCAGGTGCCGCACCACCACGCCCTTCTCGAGCAAGCCGGTCTGGGGATTCTCGCGATACTCCCCCACCTGGCGGTACATCTCGTCGAGCGCTGCGCTGGCGACCTGCGGGTAGTCCGAGGCATGCGAGTAGCGCTCGGCCCGCTCTGAGAAGGCGTACTTGAAGTCTGTGAGGTAGATGTCGACAAAGCCGTCGAAGATGCGCAGGGCCTCAAGGGACTCATAGCCGCTGCAGTTGCAGACCACGGGCAGCTTGAGCCCCTGGGTGCGCGCCAGGGAGAGGGCCTCGACGATCTGGGGAGCGAAGTGAGACGGCGTTACCAGGTTTATGTTGTGGGCACCCCTCCCCTGCTGTTCCAGGAAGATCTGTGCGAGCCTCTCGATGCTCACCTCGCGCCCGATGCTCCCGTTGGAGATGTCCTGGTTCTGGCAGTAGGCGCAGTGCAGCGCGCAGCCGGAGAAGAAGACCGTCCCGCTGCCGTTGTCGCCGCTGATGGGGGGTTCCTCCCAGTGATGCAGGGCCGCCCTCGCGAGCCTCACCGTCGCATCCTGGGTGCAGTAGCCAGCCGCTCCTGCAAGGCGGTTCACCTTGCAGGAGCGGGGGCAGAGCGTGCAGCTTTCAAGCACAGAAGACGTCTTAGCCCTCCAGCTTGCTCGTGACGATCTGGCTGATGACCTTGGGGTTGCCGCCGGCAGCAGCCTTCATCATCTGGCCCATGAAGAAGCCCTGCAGGCCCTTCTTGCCAGCGCGGTAGGCTTCGACCTTGTCCATGTTCTGGGCCATGAGCTCGTCCATGGCGGCCTCGATGGCGGCGGTGTCGGTCACCTGCTTCATATTGTGCGAGGCAACGTACTCGTCCGGGTCAGCGCCCTCCTCGAGCACGGCGGCGAGCACCTCCTTGCCCTGCTTGGAGCTGATGGAGTCGTCTGCAAGAAGCTTGGCGAGCGCTGCGATGGAGGCAGGCGCGGCCTTGGTCTGCCCCAGGGCGACCGCGTTTTCTTTGAGGTAGGCGCTCACGTCGTTGAGGATGAGGTTTGCAGCCTTCTTAGCCTGGGCCTCGCTCAGGCCCTGGGCGGCCTCCTCGAAGAAGGAAGCGAAGTCGACGTCGCCGGCGATGTCTGCGGCATCGGCCTTGGGCAGGCCCCAGCTGGCCATGAAGCGATCGCGCTTGGCATCGGGTAGCTCGGGCAGCTTGGCGCGCACGCCCTCGATCCACTCGTCGCTGAGGTCATAGGGGGCGAGGTCGGGGTCCGGGAACATGCGGTAGTCGTCTGCGGTTTCCTTCACGCGCATGACGATGGTGCGCTTTGCACCGGGCTCCCAGTGCCTGGTCTCCTGGCGGATGGTGCCGCCGTTCTCAAGCACCTCTGCCTGGCGGCGGATCTCGTAGGCCAGGCCGTCGTGGAGGTTCTTGAAGGAGTTCATGTTCTTGAGCTCGGTCTTGGTGCCGAACTCCGTGCTGCCCCTGCGGCGCAGCGAGACGTTGCCGTCGCAGCGCATGGAGCCCTCCTCCATCGAGCAGTCGGAGATGCCGATGGCGAGGTAGATCTGGCGCAGCTTCTGCATGAAGAGGCGCGCTTCCTCGGGGGTGCGCAGCTCGGGCTCGGTGACCAGCTCGATGAGCGGGGTGCCGGCGCGATTGTAGTCCACGAGGGAGTTGGTGGCGCCGTCGATGCGGCCCTCTGCGCCGCCGATGTGGACCATCTTGCCGGCGTCTTCCTCCATGTGGATGCGGGTGATGCCGATGCGCGCGGTGTAGGAACCGTCCTCGGCCTTCTCGACGTCGACGCGCTCCTTGGCGGCGTTGCCGCTCACCTCCAGGTCGAGGTGGCCGCGCATGCAGAAGGCCTTGGGGCCCTGGGTGGTCTGGAAGTTCTTGGCCATGTCCGGGTAGAAGTAGCCCTTGCGGTAGAACATGGTGCGCTTCTCGATGTCGCAGTTGGTGGCGAGGCCAGCCAAGACGATGCTCTCGATAGCGGCCTTGTTGGGCACGGGCAGCGCGCCGGGCAGGCCCAGGCACACCGGGCAGGTGTGAGTGTTGGGCTCGGCGCCGAACTCGATGGGACACGAGCAGAACATCTTGGTGTTGAGGGTGGTGAGCTCGGCGTGGATCTCCAGGCCGATGACAGCCTCCCAGTCTTGCAGGACCTCTTCAAGCTCCCTCATTAGCGGGCACCTCCTTCGATGGGCGCGATGCGGCCCCTCATGTCGCAGCAGGACTCGAGCGCAGCGCCAACGCGCAAGATCAGCTCGTCGCGGAACTGCGGGCCGATGATCTGCAGGCCCACGGGCATGCCCGTCTGGGCGCCAAAGCCCACCGGCAGGCTCATGCCGCCGTTGCCGGCGATGTTGAGGCTGATGGTGAAGATGTCGGAGAGGTACATGGCGGCAGGATCGCTCATCTCGCCGGACTTGAAGGCCACCTGCGGGGCAGAGGGCATGATGATGGTGTCGACCTTGTTGAAGGCGCGCACGTAGTCCTGGGTGATGAGGGTGCGCACCTGCTGGGCGCGGTAGTAGTACACGTCGTAGACGCCGCTGGCCAGCAGGTGGCCGCCGAGCATGATACGGCGCTTTGCCTC
>SFLO01000146.1 GCA_004553405.1 Coriobacteriaceae bacterium | reverse complement strand
TCACCCTCTACGCCTCGATACGCCTTATTGTGGCGCTCTACGCTCGCGAAAACAACCCTGTGTCGTCGCTGGCGCTCGGTTTCTTCGGGCAAATCTACATCACACTCCCGCTTTGCGCGTTGGCTCTCCTCTACAAGATGGGACCGCTTGTGGCTCTCGCCATGTTTGTCTTCATCTGGGCAAGCGACACCGGCGCCTACTGTGTGGGGTGCACCATAGGCAAGCATCGCTTGTTTGAGAAAGTATCGCCCAAGAAATCATGGGAAAGCAGCAGCCTAGCCGCTAACCCGCGCTATTATGAGGCTTCGTATGCACGGCCCCCAACCGAGACCATCACAGGCGAGGATATGAGCGAAACCAAGCACAACGAAGAGGAAGCAGCCCAGCAGGCGGCGCAGCCGGCCGGCAAGGGCAGCCCCGCCGCGAATCTGCGCAGCACCATCATCGAGTTCGTCGTCATCATCGCGTCGGCCCTGGTCTTGGCGTGGCTCATCACGACCTTCGTCGGCAGGCCCTACCAGGTCCCCAGCGGCTCCATGCTCGAGACCATCCAGCTGAAAGACCGCGTCATTTCCGAGAAGATCAGCTACTACAGCCACGGCCCCCAGCAGGGAGACATCGTCACCTTCACAGACCCGCTCGACCCCAAGACCACGCTCATCAAGCGCTGCATCGCGGTGGGCGGCCAGACCGTCGACCTCGTCGACGGCGTGGTCTACGTCGACGGCGAGCCCCTCGACGAATCCACCTACACCGGCGGCAAGCCCAGCCACCCGGAAGACGGCCCCGCCCAGATCCAGTACCCCTACACCGTCCCCGAGGGGCATATCTGGTGCATGGGCGACAACCGCACCAACTCCCTCGACAGCCGCTACTTCGGCGCCGTGCCGGTCGACAGCATCACCGGCCACGCCTTCTTCACCTACTGGCCCATCAGCTCCATCGGCCCCCTCGAGTAGAGGCGGCCTGCCACAAGCCCTGTCCACCCCGTAAAAGGAAGAACAATGCTCACATTCCAGGACATCATCCTCACGCTGCAGCGCTACTGGGCAGACCAGGGCTGCATCGTCTTGCAGCCGTACGACTCCGAGGTGGGAGCGGGCACCTACCACACCGCCACCACCCTGAGGTCCCTGGGCCCCGGCACCTGGCGCACCGCTTACGTGCAGCCCTGCCGCCGCCCTGCAGACGGCCGCTATGCGTCCAACCCCAACCGCATGCAGCACTACTACCAGTTCCAGGTCATCATGAAGCCCTCGCCGGACAACATCCAGGACCTCTACCTGGGCTCTCTCGAGGCCATCGGCATCGACCCGCGCGAGCACGACATCCGCTTCGTCGAGGACGACTGGGAGAGCCCCACCCTGGGCGCCTGGGGCCTGGGCTGGGAGGTCTGGCTCAACGGCATGGAGGTCACCCAGTTCACCTACTTCCAGCAGGTGGGCGGCATCGAGTGCGACCCCGTCCCGGCCGAGGTCACCTACGGCCTGGAGCGCCTGGCCATGTACATCCAGGGTGTCGACAGCGTCTACGACCTCATCTGGACCGAGTGCCCGGACGGCACCGTCTTCACCTATGGCGACGTCTTCTATGAGAACGAGCGCGAGCAGTCTGCGTACAACTTCGAGCACGCAGACGTCGACATGCTCTTCAAGCGCTTCGAGGCCTGCGAGAGGGAGTGCCACCGCCTCCTCGACCTGGGCCTGCCCCTGCCCGCCTACGACAACGTGATGAAGTGCTCCCACGCCTTCAACATCCTCGATGCCCGCGGCGCCATCTCTGCCACCGAGCGCATGGCCTACATCCTGCGCGTGCGCGACGTGGCCAAGGCCTGCTGCGTGAGCTACCTGGAGGAAGTCGTCGACAAGGGCGGCTCGTACATCCCGTCCCAAGACGGCCCGGTCGACACCCGCAGCAGCGCTGCAGAGGAGGAGTAGTCAATGGCACGCAACCTCATCTTCGAGATCGGCACCGAGGAGATCCCCTCCGGCGCCCTCTACAAGGCAACCGAGCAGCTGGCCCAGCTCGCGCAAGCGGCCCTCGACGAGGCCGGCCTGGCCCATGGCGCCGTTGAGACCTGCTCCACCCCGCGCCGCATGATTCTTTCGGTGGCTCAGCTGGCAGAGGCCACCGAGGCCCTCGAGCTCAAGGCCAAGGGCCCCGCGGCAAAGATCGCCTTCGACGCAGACGGCGCGCCCACCAAGGCCGCTGCCGGCTTTGCGCGCGGCAAGGGCATCGAGCCCAGCCAGCTCGTGGTCGAGGCAGACGAAAACGGCGTCGACTACGTCTACGCCCTGGTCTCCAAGCCCTCCGTGCCCGCCGCAGAGCTGCTGCCCGGCATCCTTCAGGGGCTCGTCAAGGGCCTCTCCTGGCCGCGCTCCCAGCGCTGGGGTTCCGGCCACGACACCTTCTCGCGCCCCGTGCGCTGGCTTGTCGCCCTGCTGGGCGAGCAGGTCGTGCCCGTCGAGTTCGCCGGCCTCACCGCCGGCCGCACCACCTACGGCCACCGCTTCCTCGCACCCCAGCCGGTCGAGGTCGCCTGCGCAGACGAGTTCTTCTCCAAGTTCGAGCAGATGAAGGTCATCCCCTCCGCTGTAGACCGCGCCGCATCGATCCGCGCCCAGATCAAGGCCGTCGAGGAGCAGACCGGCCTGGTGGCAGACACCCCGCAGGGCACCTTCGACGAAGTCGTCAACCTGGTCGAATGGCCCACCGTGATCGTGGCCCACTTCGACGAGGAGTTCTTGGACGTCCCGCCTGAAATCATCACGGACGCCATGCTCGAGCACCAGCGCTACTTCCCGCTGTACCGCAAGGACGGCTCGCTCGACAACGCCTTCATCGTCACCGGCAACGGCGACCCCGCCTGCACCGACACCATCCGCGACGGCAACGAGCGCGTCGTGCGCGCCCGCCTCGAAGACGCCGCCTTCTTCGTCCGCGAGGATCGTCGCCAGCCGCTCGAGGCCTATGTCGAGGGCCTCAAGGAGGTCGTCTTCCAGGAGAAGCTCGGCAGCGTCTACAGCAAGACCGAGCGCATCCGCACTATCGCCCAGGCCGTCTGCACCGGCGCGGGCATCAGCGGCGCAGACGAGGCAGACGCCCTGCGCGCCGCATGGCTGTGCAAGGCAGACCTCATCACCGGCGCCGTCGTCGAGTTCACGTCCCTGCAAGGCGTGATGGGCGGCCACTACGCCCGCTTCTCCGGCGAGACCGCTGCCGTGGCACAGGCCGTCACCGAGCACTACCACCCGCGT
>SFLO01000145.1 GCA_004553405.1 Coriobacteriaceae bacterium | reverse complement strand
GCTTCACGCGGAAAACAGAGCGTCCGTCCGGCGGGATTCGTCAGGCAGGCGTTTTGCGCGCAAGGGTTAACGGGATTATGCTTGCCCCTCGGGGGCAGGGGCGCTTACAATGGCTTTTGACAAAACACAGGAGAAGAGCGTATGCAGCGTTTGGACAGACAGAGCAATGGCATTACCGACGGCGTGATTTGGAAGCAGCTTCTGAAATTCTTCCTGCCGATTATGCTCGGCACGTTTTTTCAGCAGCTGTACAACACGGTGGACGCCATCGTGGTCGGCAACTTCGCGGGCAAGGAAGCGCTGGCCGCGGTGGGCGGCTCCGCGTCGCGCATACTGGATCTGGTGATCGGCTTCTTTACCGGCCTCGCTTCGGGCGCGACGGTCATCGTGTCGCAGGTCTACGGCGCGAAGGACGAGCAGAACGTGTCGCGCTCCGTGCACACGGCGATGCTGCTGGCGCTGGGCGGCGGCGCGATCATGACGGTGATCGGTCTTCTGATTTCGCCCACGCTGCTGGTGTGGATGAAAACGCCGCCGGATACGATGGCACAGTCGCGCGACTATGTGGACATCGTGTTCATGGCGATGATTCCGGGCATGGTGTACAACGTCGGCTCGGCGGTTTTGCGCGCCGTGGGCGATTCCCGGCGGCCGCTGTATTTCCTGATTGCTGCGTGCCTGACCAACATCGTGCTCGACGCCCTCTTCGTCGGCGTGCTCGGCTGGGGCATCGAGGGCGCCGCGATCGCCACCGTCGCGGGCCTCGCCTTCGGCGGCCTCATCCCGCTGGTGTACTTCCTGCTGCCCAACAGCTCCATGCTCAGGTTGGGCAGGTGCACCCTCGACTGGCGCGCCCTGCGCGCGGCGGCAGCCAACGGCAGCTCCGAGATGGTAAGCAACATCGCCATGTCGCTCGTGGCCGTCGTCTACAACATCCAGCTCCTCAAGTTCATCGGGGAGCCCGGTGTGGCGGCCTACGGCGTCATCGGCTATGTGGCCCTCGTCTTCGCAGGCGTCTTCATGGGCTACTCCGTGGGCGCGGCCCCGCTGATGAGCTTCCAGCACGGCAACGGCAACAAGACCGAGATGGCCAGCCTCTTCAGGAAGGGCGTGCTCATCATGGCCGTGGCCGGCCTGATCATGTTCGCCCTCACCCGCATCGCCGCCACTCCCCTGGCGATGCTCTTCGTGAGCTACGACCAAAGCCTCATGGAGCTCACCGTGCACGCCTTCTCGATCTACTCGACGGCCTTCTTGCTGATGGGCCTCAACATGTACGCCTCGTCGCTGTTCACCTCGCTGTCAAACGGCGGGGTGAGTGCGGCGCTGTCGTTCATGCGCACCCTGGTCTTCGAGATCGGCTGCGCCTTCCTGCTGCCCCTGGTGCTGGGCCCGGACGGCATCTGGTACTCCGTCATCGTGGCCGAGGTGCTCGCGCTGGCCATGAGCGCCGCAGCGGTCATCTGGCTGGGCCCCGTCTACGGCATCCTCCCACGCAAGAAGGGCTCCACCGGCCCCGTCGAGCCCTAGAGCCCTCGGGGCGCGGGGAGCCCTGGTGCGTCCCTGCGCTTATGCGTGGATCCTGGTGCCGGAAAGCCCGGCGATGGTCTCGGGGGCCTTCTCAAGCGCACCGATGACGCACACGCGGCCCGGGCGGCTGCGCGCGAACCTGATCGCGGCGCGCACCTTGGGCTCCATGGAGCCCTTGCCGAACTCGCCTGCGTCTGCCAGGCGCTCGGCCTCGTCTGCCGTGAGATCCTTGAGCTCCTCTTGCTCAGGGGTGCCGAACTTGATGCACACGTGCTCGACGGCGGTCAGCAGGAAGAGCATATCTGCGTAGCAGTCCTCTGCCAGCAGCTCGCCGCCCATGTCCTTGTCGATGACGGCTGCCACGCCCTTGTAGGCGCCCTTGTCCTCGTAGTCGCGCACGACGGGGATGCCGCCGCCACCGCAGGCGATGACGATGAACTCGTTATCGAGCAGGTTGAGGATGCTGGGGGCCTCGACGATCTTCTTGGGCTCGGGGCTTGCCACCACGCGCCTCCAGCCGCGGCCGGAATCCTCGACGAAGGTCATCTCGGGATGCTCGCGCATCTCAGATTCGGCCTGCTCCTTGGTGAGGAAGGCGCCGATGGGCTTGGTGGGGTTGGAGAAGGCGGGATCGTCGGGGTCGACTTCCATCTGCGTGACCACGCTGGCCACATGCCAGCGCTTGTAGCTCTTGTGCATGGCCACGCCCAGGGCCTGCTGCAGGTGGTAGCCGATGTAGCCCTGGCTCATGGCGCCGCACTCGGGCAGGTCCATGGCCGGCGCCTTGCCCTGCTCGGCTGCGCTGGCAAAGGCCTTCTGGATCATGCCCACCTGCGGGCCGTTGCCGTGGGTGATGATGATCTCGTTGCCCTGCTCGATCATCTTGAGCAGGACGGGGGCAGCGGCGCGGACGCGCTCGATCTGCTCTTCGGGGGTGTCGCCCAGTGCGTTGCCGCCCAGGGCCACGACCACGCGCTGGTCGTTGTTAATGCGTGCCATCTGTAGCCTCCTTTGGATAGAGCTGTGGCCGCCACCGGGTCTCACCGCCGGCGGCGGCCACGTTGAAAGAGAAAAGGAATCGTGGGGTTGCTGTAAGTGACTACTTCACCTGGGGAGCGGGCTCCTGCTGGGTGATGCAGTGGATGTTGCCGCCGCCGTAGACGACCTGCTCGGACTGGACGCCGACGACCTTGTAGGCACCCTCGCCCCAGGTCTCGTCGTAGATCTTCTGCAGGGTCTCGACAGCCAGGGCGTCGTTTTCATCGCCGTACTGCGGGGTGATGACGCCGCCGTTGGTGACCAGGTAGTTCATGTAGGAGGCGATCAGCGGCTCATCGGAGACGCGGGGCTCTGCGTTCTCGTCGATGTCGATGGTGTCGCAGGCCTCCTGGGTCATGTACAGGGGCTTGACGGGCATGGGGAGCTTGTAGACCTTGAGCTTGCGGCCCTTGGCGTCGGTTGCCTGGGAGAGGGTCTCATAGGCCGCATGGCACTCGCGGTAGAAGGGGTAGTCGGGGTCGTCGGTCCAGATGACGGCCACGACGCCGGGGGCGATGAAGGTGGCGACGTCGTCGATGTGACCGTTGGTCTCCTCCTGGTCGATGCCCTCCTTGACCCAGATGACCTTCTCGACGTTGAGGTACTTGCACAGCTCCTCGTTCATGTACTCGCGCAGCTCCTCGGACCAGGGCTCGTAGACGAGCTTGTGGTTCATCGGGTCGAGCACGTCTTCGGCCTCGTGGCGCACGGCAGAGG
>SFLO01000144.1 GCA_004553405.1 Coriobacteriaceae bacterium | reverse complement strand
GGCCTCCTCCAGGCGGCGCTTGACCAGCTTGGCGTAGGTGGGGCCCACGTTCTCGTCGCTGATGACCACGGCCTTGTTGAAGTCCTTGAGCTCGCGCATGACGGCGCCGAGCACACCCATGCTGCCCCTGCCCACGCGGATCTCGTAGCCGCTGCCGTCGGCAAAGCGGACGGGAATGATGCGGTCTTGGCTCATGTGCTCCTCCTAGATGAGCTTGTTGCGGCGCAGGGCGCCTATGACCTGGGAGACGTTGCCCCCGATGCCCTTGCCCGCGGTGTTGATGGTGATGTCTGCCGCGTCGCGGTACAGCGGCATGCGCTCCTCGTAGATTTCGCGCACAGGGCGCTCGCCGTTGAGCAGGGGGCGCGTGGAGGGGTCGCTGATGCGCGCGATGGCCTCCTCCAGGGGCACCTTGAGGTAGACCACGGTGCCCAGCGCCTTGAGGATGCCGCGGTTGATGGCGCTGTTGCAGGCGCCGCCGCCGCAGCTGATGATGCTCTTGGGCTCGTAGGCCAGGGCGGCCATGGCCTGGGTCTCTATGCGGCGAAAACCCTCCTCGCCCTCGTCGGCGAAGATCTGCTTGATGCTGCGGCCCTGGGTCTTCTCGATATAGGCGTCGATGTCGATGAGCGGCAGGCCGGCGCGCTTGGCCACCACGCGGCTCACGCTCGTCTTGCCGCTGCCCATGAAGCCCACGAAGAGTATGTGCTCACCCTTGTTGGCTACGGCCGGCTGTTTGCCAGCGTGCCTGCGGCCCTGGGGCCGGCGCCCCCTGCCACGCGCGCTGCCACCGCGCCCCCTGCGGCCGCCCTGCTTGGGCTCCTTGCCGGCGTCTTGTCCCCCTTGGGGGGTCTGGGGCTGGGCCTGCTGCTTGTCCTCGCTCACCGCAGGCCCCCTAGCGCTGGGCGATGCGGGCCAGGTAGGCGTCGCGGCGCTGCAGGATGTCTGCCAGGCAGCTGTCGCCGAACATCTGGGTGTAGGCGTCTGCCAGGACCATGGCCACCTCGGCCTCTGCCACCACGCCCATGGCGGGCACGGCGCAGGTGTCGCTGCGCTCCTTGGACGCCTTCACGGGCTCGTGGGTGTCTGTGTTGACGGTCATGAGGGGCTTCATGAGCGTGGGAATGGGCTTCATCGAGAGGGTGAGCACCAGGGGCTGACCGCTGGTCATGCCACCCTCGAGGCCGCCGGCGTTGTTGCCGGTGCGGTCATAGCCGCCCTCCTCGCTCCAGACGATGCCGTCGTGCACCTGGCTGCCGGGCAGGCCGGCTGCCTGGGTGCCCAGCCCGATCTCCACGGCCTTGATGGCGGGGATGGCAAAGCAGGCGGCGCCCAGCTTGGAGCTCAGGCGGTTGCGGCCGCTGGTGTAGCTGCCCAGGCCGGGCACCAGCCCGCGGGCCACCACCACGGCCTGGCCGCCGAGCGACTCGCCGTTGTGCTTGGCCTCGTCGATCTGCTCCTTCATGGCTTGGGTGGCGCTTGCGCAGGGGCAGCGGACCTCGCTGGCCTCGATGTCATCGATGCCGAAGGGGCCGCTGGCCTGCATCTGGGCGGCGCCGATGCGCGTGACGTATGAGAAGACCTCCACGCCCATCTCGCGCAGGAAGGCCTTGGCAACCGCGCCGGCCGCCACGCGCGCGGCGGTCTCGCGGGCGCTGGAGCGCTCGAGAATGTCGCGGGCGTCGCGGGAGTCCGTCTTGAGCATGCCCACCAGGTCCGCATGGCCCGGGCGGGGCTGCACCTCACGCTTGAGGTCTTCTGGCGCCTGACCAAAGACGTCCATGCGGCCCGTCCAGTTGGGGAAGTCGTCGTTGACCACCTGGAGGGTGACGGGGGTGCCCAAGGTGTGCGAGAAGCGCACGCCGCTTTGCACCAGGGCGCGGTCGGTCTCGATGAGCATGCGCCCACCGCGGCCGTAGCCCTTCTGGCGGCGCGCCAGGTCGCGGTCGACGTCTGCTTGCTCAAGGTGCACGCCGGCCGGCACGCCGGTGACGATGGCGGTGAGCGCCGGGCCGTGGCTCTCGCCTGCTGTGACGAACTCCATGTGAATCTCCTCGCTCTACGCCGCGCTCGCGGCGGTGTCTTGCTTCTTGGCTGCCTCGAGCTCCTCGCGTGCGAGCACCAGCTCCATGGCGGCGATGGCGCACTCGACCATAGAGTCGTCGGGCGGGTTGGTGGTGAGGCGCTGCATCTGCATGCCGGGCCACAGGATCACGCGCACCAGCGGGTTGTTGGGGCGCTTGCCCGCCCACTGCACGGTGATCTCGTAGCTCACGCCGGCGATGACGGGCATGAGCAGGATGCGTGTGAGCACCACCAGCACAAAGCGCAGCGGGCCCTGCGTGATGCCGGTGAGGTCGACGAGCGCGTTGATGGGCGCCCCCAGCACCGTGTACACGAAGATAGCGATGAGCATCACCATGATGAGGAAGGCCGTGCCACAGCGCACGTGCAGCGTGGGGAAGAGCTGGGCGTTGGCGGCGTTGAGCGCCAGCCCGTGCTCGAAGCAGTGGATGGTCTTGTGCTCGGCGCCGTGGTAGGCGAACATGCGCTTGATGTCCTTCATGCGGCTGATGAGCCAGATGTAGGCCACGAAGATCACCACGCGCAGGATGCCGTCGAAGATGTTCCAGCCCACGGTGTTCATGGCGGCCTCGCCGAAGACCAGGTTGCTCAGCGCCGCGGGCGCGATGACGAAGATCGCCACGCCTACGATCAGCCCGATGACCATGGAGACGGTCATCACCACGTCGAGCTCCTCTTCGGGGGCGTCCTCCTTCTTGCAGGCCAGGTCGAAGGCGCGGCCCGCCTCCTCGGCGTCCTCGCCGGAGGCCTGGGCGGCCTCGACGATACTGCGGCGCTCCTGGGCGCGCGCTTCCTGCTTGGCGGCGCGCTCGGCGTCCTCCGCCGCGCGCAGCTCCTCGACGGGGACCTTCTTCTTGCGGGACTCCTTCTTCAGGCGCTGCTCGCGTTCTTCGTCTGTCTCCTCCCAGTCGTAGGCGTGCTCGGTGGCGACGTTGAGGGCCTTGAAGCCCAGCATGAGGCTTTCGACAAAGGCAGTGCAGCCGCGCACAACCGGCCAGCGCAGCCAGCTGTTCTTGTCGCGGCCGCTGGCGAGGTCGTGCTCCTCTGTGTAGATGCCGCCGTCTGGCTCGCGGATGCCCACGGCCCAGTTGTAGCGGCCGCGCATCATGACGCCCTCGATGAGGGCCTGGCCGCCGATGTGGGTGCGGCACAGGACGTCTCCGTCTGCGCTGAAGGCGTCGACCGCCTTCATGGAATCGGCAAAGCCCTTCTCCT
>SFLO01000143.1 GCA_004553405.1 Coriobacteriaceae bacterium | reverse complement strand
CTCGCTCGCTGCGCTCGCTCAGACAGTCCTCGCTGACCGCGGCGCGGCTCCGCGGGCTCTGCTCCGTCAGTCCCGCCCGCCGCCTCCCCCGCGCCCCGCTGCGAGCACTGTCCAAGATGAGGCTGCTTTTGGTGTTTTAGACGACGTGGCCGTCGCTTTCGTAGAAGAGAGCGACGGTGCCGGGGCCGGTGTGGCTGCCGATGGTGGTGCCCACCCAGAAGATCTCTGCCGGCTGGGCCTTGGGGAAGTGCTCGGCGATGAGGGCCGCCACGGCCTGGGCGTCTTCGAGGCAGTCGCTGTGCGAGATGAAGACCTTGCCGCTGTAGTCCGCCCCGTCCTTGCAGTCCTTGAGCATGCACTCGACGATGCGCTTGATGACCTTCTTCTTGGAGCGCACCTTCTCGACGGGGATGAGCTTGCCCTCCTCGTCGATGTGGAGCAGGGGGCAGATGCCTAGCAGGTTGCCGACAAAGCCGCTCACGGGGCTCACGCGCCCGCCCTTGATGTAGAAGGTGAGGTCCGTGGAGAAGAAGCGCGCGCGGATGCTGAGCCTGTTGGCCAGCGCCCACTCATAGGCTTCGTCGACGCTCGCGCCGGCTGCGCGCATGTCGCTCAGCTTCTGCATGAGCAGGCCAAAGCCGGAAGACGCGTTGAGGGAGTCGACCACGTAGATCGTGCGCTCGGGGAACTCCGCGCGCAGCTGGTCTGCGGCGATGCAGGCGGACTCAAAGGTGCTCGAGATGCCGCTGGAGAGACTCACGTGCAAGATGTCGCGCCCCGCCTCGAGGAAGGGGCGCCAGAAGGCGACGTAGTCTCCGGTGCCCACTGCGGCGGTGCGGGTGTCCGCGCCGTCCACCATCGCCTGGTAGAAGTCGGGAAAGGCCATGGAAACGCCGAGGTCGTCGGGGAGGTCCCGCCCATCGAGGTAGTAGTGGAAGCACACGTACTCTACGCCTATCTCGCGGAACTTCTCCGCAGAGAGGTCTGCCGTAGACTCACAGCTCAACACGTAGCTATCCATGATCCTCCTTGGACGTCGCAGGGATATTGTGGTGATGGAACCCCGAGTATAGGCCAGCGTTCGGGGTCTGTGACAGTTTTTCTGTAATTGTAACAACGTTTGCGCAGCCTGCCAGCGGCTCCGGGCGCGGGCGGGCAATGTCAAATAGAGGAAACAATTCCCCCGTATACCCGAGAATCGTCTGGGCTCTGTAAAGCGTAGGTTAGAATCTTGTGCGAAATCTGCGGGAGCCCGCGCGGCGCCCTGCACCCCTTCGCGCCGATGGAGAGTCACCTACATGTCTTTGACACTTTCCGCGTTTATCGAGCAGGCAATCGCCAACCCCGTCCTCATCATCATCTTGCTCCTGGTCTTGGGCGTGACCGCCATCTCCGGCGTCACAGACGCCCCCAACGCCATCGCAACCGTGGTCTCCACCCGCTGCATGCCCCCCAACGTCGCCATCGCCGTCGCCGCCGTCTTCAACCTGGTGGGCCTCATCGGCATGACCTACATCTCGACGGCCGTGGCGCACACGATGTTCGGGATGGTGAACTTCGGCACAGACACGCACGCGGCCCTGCTCGCGGTCTTAGCGGGCATGGTCGCAGCCATTGCTTGGGGCATCTTCTGCTGGTTCATGGGCATCCCCGCCTCCAAGAGCCACATGCTCATCGCCGGCGTCACCGGCGGCGCCATCGCCTGCAGCGGCATTGCCGGCGTCGTCCCCGCCGAGTGGGCCAAGGTCATCTACGGCATGGTCTTCTCGCTGGTGGCGGGCTTCGTGCTCGGCTGGGCGGTCGTCAAGATCGTCGAGAAGCTCTTCGCGCGCGTGTCGCGCGCCAAGGCCAACGGCTTCTTCACCATCTTCCAAGACATCTGCGCGGTGTGCCTCTCCTTCCTGCACGGCGCCCAGGACGGCCAGAAGTTCATGTCGATCGCGCTGCTGGGCATCGCCTTGAGCTTTGGCAACACCGAGCCCAGCGCAGACGGCTTCCCCCTGTGGCTGATGATCATCTGCTCGCTGGCCATCAGCGCCGGCACCGCCATCGGTGGCAAGCGCATCATCAAAAACGTCGCCATGGACATGGTGAGCCTCAGCAAGTACCAGGGCGCCTCCGCCAACATCTCTACTGTCACCACCCTGCTCGTGAGCTCCCTCACCGGCATGCCCGTCTCCACCAGCCACTGCTCCACCAGCGCCATCATGGGCGTGGGCGCGGCGAAGAACCCCAAAAACGTCAACTGGAGCACCGCCAAGAGCATGGTCTTCGCCTGGATCTTGACCTTCCCCTGCTGCGGCCTCATCGGCTTTGTGCTCTCCAAGATCTTCATCATGCTTTTCTAGAGCGCACGGCAGCCACAGTGCGCGGCACACACGGTGCACGCGGCGCGCACTCCGCGCACTCTGCGGACTCCACGAAAAGGGCCTCTCACGGGGCCCTTTTCTCTGCACGCCCCCTCATAGCCGCCCGCTAGTGGCCGCTGGCCTGGCCTGGGCTGGGCTCGGCACGAGGGAGCAGCTTTTGGCGTTTTGTGGGCGCAAGGGCCCTGCTTTTGGTGTTTGAAAAGAGGGCTGCGGCGGCGCTACTCGGCACCGCTGCGGGCACACCAGACGTTGTAGACGGTAGCAGCGCCGATCACGAGTACGGCTCCCACGGCGCACAGGGGGCTCAGGGTCTCGCCCAGCACGATGGCGGCGAGGATGGGGTTCACCACCGGCTCGATAGTGCTGGTGAGGCTGGCTGTGACGGGGCTCACGCTGTCCAGACCGCGGCTCAGGAGGACGTAGGCCAGCCCCAACTGCACCACACCCATGAAGACCATCATGGCGACGTTTGAAACAGACCAGTCCGTCTCGGCCATGAGACTGGGGATGCCGATGACTACCGCGGCCAAGAAGCTGATGATGCTCGCGCTCTCGAAGCTACAGCCCGGGAACTTCTTGAAGAGGAAGACACCCGCATAGGTGGCGCCGCTGAGTATGGCGAGCAGCTCGCCGGCAATGCTGCCGCCTGGCTTGAGCTGGTCGGCGAAGAAGCACACGATGCCCGCGAAAATGACCACGCAGGCGATGCCCGCCTCCTTGTGGGGTCGGTTCCTGAACAGCACCCAGCCGAGGAGGATGACCCACACGGGTTCGGTGAACTGCAAGACGATGGTGTTGGCCGCCGTGGTGAGCTTGTTGGCCAGCAGGAAGGTGGTGAACATCACCAGGTTGACCGCGGCGGCGATGAGGGTGGGCCTGTTCACGACAAAGCGCTCCCCCTTGGCCCTCATGTAGATGTACATGACCAGCGCGGCAAAAAGCGAGCGACC
>SFLO01000142.1 GCA_004553405.1 Coriobacteriaceae bacterium | reverse complement strand
CTAGAGCCCCTTGGCCTTCATGGCCTTCACGGTGTCGACCACCTCGCGCAAGGTGACGTCGATCTGGCCCTCGAGCTCGCGCAGGGTGCGCAGGTCGTCTGCAACCGTCTTGTCCAGCGTGCCCTGGCTGCGCGCGAGGTGGCGGCGCAGCTGGGTCTCGACGTCGACCAGGCGCTTCTTGAGGCCCACGACCTCGAGCCCCATGCGCGCCAGGCTCTCGCTGCTGCCGGCGGTGCGGCTGGCCTCGTAGAGGTCGAGCAAGTACGACGAGATGGACTTGCCCTGCTCGGTGGCAGAGGCGGCGATGGCGTCCTTCTGGGCGGGGTTGCAGCTGATGTTGAGCCGCCCGGTGTGGTACTCGCCCTCTTTCTTCCTGCGTATAGCCATGAGGCCCCCTACTTGTGGCCTTCGCCGGCCATCATGTGCACAGCATGCTCGAACTGCTCGTACACGGCCTCGAAGTTCTCCTCGGCGGCCTTCTTGGAGCCGGGCAGGTTGACCACGAGCGTGCGCCCGCGCTGGCCGGCGGTGGCGCGGCTCAGCATGGCGCGGCCGGTCTTGGTGAGCGAGTAGGCCCTCATGGCCTCGCCCAGGCCGGGGACCTCGCGGTCGCAGACCTCGAGGGTGGTCTCGGGCGTGACGTCGCGCAGGCTCAAGCCGCTGCCGCCGCAGGTGAGGACGATGTCTGCTTTGAGCTCGTCTGCCGCATCGACGATGGCGGCGGCGATCTGGGCGCGCTCGTCCTTGACGATGACGTGGCGGGCGACCTCCCAGCCGTTGGCGCCGATGAGCTCCTCGAGCCTCATGCCGGCGGTGTCCTCCTCGATGCTGCGGGTGTCGCTGCAGGTGATGATGGCAAAGCGCAGTGCCATGGCGTTCCTCGCTTCCTTAGTCCCTGGTCCACAGACCGGTCTTGCCGCCCTCCTTGCGGAGCAGGCGGACGTCGCAGATCTCCATGCCGCGGTCGACGGCCTTGCACATGTCGTACACCGTGAGCAAGGCGATGGACACGCCGGTGAGGGCCTCCATCTCGATGCCGGTCTTGCCGGTGACGCCCGTGGTCATGACGGCGTGAATGCCCACGCGGCCGTCCTCGCGCTGGCCGGGCAGGATGGGCTCGAGGTCGCACTTGGACTTGGTGAGGTTGAGGGGGTGGCACATGGGGATGAGGCTGCTAGTCTGCTTGCAGCCCATGATGCCGGCCACGCGGGCGCATGCCAAGACGTCGCCCTTGGCGGCGGTGCCCTCTACGATCATGTCGAGGGTGTCGCGGTGCATGAAGATGAAGCCCTCGGCCGTGGCGATGCGCTGGGTGTCTGCCTTGGCCGAGACATCGACCATACGCACGGCTCCGTGCTCGTCGACGTGGGTGAGGGTGCCGGAGTCAGCACCGGTGATCTGGGCGTTGCCGGCAGAAAGCCCGCCGGGGGTGGTGTCGCTCATATCGTACCTGCCTTTCTCAGTACGGGTAATGTGCACTATAGCGCGCCGGGGCGCCTAGCCGCCGATCTGGCTCATGCGGCGGTCTGTTCCCTCTTTGTGATGGTGGGCGTCGGGCTTGACGTGGAGCGCTGCGTAGAGTGCGGCGCGCACGTCGTCGTCGCTGCCCTGGAGCGCGGCCTTGACGTCGATCTCCTCGTCGCTGAACAGGCAGGGACGGATCTTGCCGTCTGCCGTGAGACGCAGGCGGTTGCACTGCGCGCAGAAGTGGTTGCTCACCGCGCTGATGAAGCCCACGGTGCCCTGGGCGCCGGGGAACTTCCAGTACTTGGCAGGGCCGCCTCCGCCGGGGGCGTCGTCCTTAGCGACGGGCTCGAGAGCCGGCAGGCCCTCCGCCGCCGCGGCCTCGTTGATGATCTGGCGCAGCTCGTCGCTGGGGATAGTGTCGTGGATGTCCCAGCCAGATCCACTGCCGCCGCTGCTCTCGCCCACGGGCATGTACTCGATGAAGCGCACGTGCAGGGGGCGCTCGATCGACATCTTGGCAAACTCCAGGAAGTCCTGGTTCTCGCTGCGCACGGCCACGGCGTTGACCTTGACGGGGTGGAAGCCGTACTCGAGCGCCGCGTCGATGGCGGCGAAGACGTCCTCGATGTTGCCCAGGCGGGTGATCTCGCGGTACTTCTGAGCGTCGAGGGTGTCGAGGCTGATGTTGACGCGGTCGAGTCCGGCATCCTTGAGCTCTTGCGCCATGCGGGGCAGCAGGATGCCGTTGGTGGTGAGGCTCACGTCCTTGATGCCCGCGGCCTTGATGTCTGTGATGAGGCTCACGATGCCCTTCTTGACCAAAGGCTCGCCGCCGGTGAGGCGCACCTTCTTGATGCCCTCCTCGGCCGCGATACGGGCCACGCGGGCGATCTCCTCGATGCGCAGCATCTCGTTGTGGGACTTCCACTCCACGCCCTCTGCGGGCATGCAATAGATGCAGCGCAGGTTGCAGCGGTCTGTCACCGAGATGCGCAGGTAATCGATCTCTCTGCCGAGATGGTCCTTCAAGAGCTGTCCTCCTTTGCGGTGTGCCTGAGAATGATAGCGCCGCGCAGCGGCTGCCTAGAGCCGGGGCTGTTCGATGCCTGCCAGCTGGCAGAAGTAGCGGGCGACCTCCAGGTGGTCCTCGAGCCCGAAGACCGGCTTGCCCTCGGCCCTCACCTGCTCGGCGAAGGCGGGGTTGTCTGTGATGAGGGCGATGCGCTCCTCGCTTGCGAGCTTGAGGCCCTTGCCGTTGGCCGTGCGGCTCAGCTCAACGGCGCCCTCGGCATCGGCGCGGAAGCCCTCGACGATGACGAAGTCGACCTCGTCGCCGATGCGCGCGATGAGCTCGTCGCGGCTCACCTCGCCGTTGGGGGTGGAGCGAAAGACCGCATATTGCAGGGCGCTGGAGAGCACCACCGGGTTGGCGCCGGCCTGGGCGTACTTCCAGGAGTCCTTGCCCTTCTGGTCGACGGTCTCTGCCTTGTGGCCGTGGTGCTTGATGACCCCCACGTTGTAGCCGGCGGCGGTGAGGAGCTCGACCACCTTGGTGAAGAAGGTGGTCTTGCCGGAGTTTGACCAGCCGGTGACGGTGATGACGGGAACCCCCGCCGTGACGGGCGCTAGCTGCATGGAGCCTCCTTGAGCGGTTTATTTCCCGCTAAGGATACCCCAAGCACCGCGCAGGCGCTGCAGACAATGGCGCCCGCATGCGAAGGGGCATGCGGGCGGGCTGTGCGGGATGCGGGTTGTGAGGGGCTACTCGCCCAAGAGCTGCAGCAGGTAGGGAACCTGGGCCTCGAACTCCACGCCGTACCAGTTGTGGTCGGGGTTTGCCAGGGTGCCCTTGATGGAAGCGACGGTGTAATCTGCCGCGACAGCCAGGGAGCGCTCGAGCCCCTTGCCGCGCAT
>SFLO01000141.1 GCA_004553405.1 Coriobacteriaceae bacterium | reverse complement strand
CCGCCTGGGTGTCGGCCGTCATGCCAATCTGCGCCGCCGCGGCGCACGCGGGCAGCAGCAGCAAGAGCAGCAGCACAGCAGGGATTCGTCTCATCGCACATCACCTCTCCGTCTCATGATAGGCAAAAAAGCTTCTCCTGTCAAGAAGCCGAATCCCGCGCGCGTTTTCTTCCCGGCTTTTTCACAGGAGCATCGGCTGGAGCTGCCTGCCCTCAAGCGCCGCCTCCGCCGCGGGCAGCAGCCTTGTGAAATCCGCCACGCAGCTGGTGGGCTTGCCGCTGTCGTCGTCCTGCCCGTAGGGCACAAAGTAGAAGCCCCTGCGGCATTGCAGCATGCCGATGCCTGGCGCGGAGCTGGCCAGCGCGTCGTTGGTCGACACGGCGATGAGCACCGGCCTGTCATTGCGCCGGTGGCTCTTGACCGCCAGCGTCGGCGCGGTATCGTAGATGCCGCAGGCCAGCTTGCCCAGCGTGTTGCCCGTGCAGGGCGCGATGATCAGCAGATCCAACAGCTTCTTCGGGCCGATCGGCTCCGCCTGGGCGATGGTGTGGATCACCCGCTGGCCGGTCAGCTCCTCCGCCTGCTTCACCCAGTCCACCGCCCGGCCAAAGCGCGTGTCCGTGCTGTACGCGTTCTCCGACATGATCGGCGTCACCCGGTAGCCCTTCTCTACCAGCAGCGCCATCTGTGGGAACACCGCCTTGAACGTGCAGAACGACCCCGTCACCGCAAAGCCAATCCGCGTTTCAGCCATCTGCCCGGCCTCCTTCCTGTCCCGTCATCGCGCGCTGCAATGCGTCAAACAGCGCCGCGCCCGCGTCCAGCGGCGCATACCGCCCCGGCAGGCCGCGCGAAGCAATGCCCTCAAGCCCCGCCTCCGCCGCCTTCTCCATGTCCACTCCGCCGGGCGCCGACGCAAGCTCGAGCAGGATGCAGCCCTCGCGCAGGATGCGGGGGGATCCTCCCGTGCAGTCGACGATGGTCGAGGCGGCGCCACCCGGGCACGAGGGCGCGATGACCTGGGCGCACCAGGGCTCGAGTGAAGGATGAATGTCCTCCAGGCGCACGGGGGCGGGCTGGCCGTGGAGGTTGGCGCTCGTGCAGGCCAGCGGGGCGTCCAGGGCGGCCAGCAGGCTGCGGCAGCGGGCGTCGTCCGGCACGCGCAAGGCGACGGTGCCGTCTGCTGCGATGCAGCCCAGGGCGCGGGCATGCTCAGACGCGCGCAGGACGAGGGTGAGCCCGCCAGGCCACAGGGAGGCAGCGAGCCTGCGGGCGTAGGCGGGCGGCTCGGCCGCCCAGCGCTCCAGCTGGGCGGCATCGGCGATGAGCCAGGGTAGGACCTGGCCAGCCGGGCGCTGCTTGAGGCGGAAGATCTCGCTGTAGCCCGGGGAGCCGGGCAGGGCTGCCAGGCCGTAGACGGTGTCTGTGGCTATGAGGAGGCAGCGCCCGTGGCGCAGGGCCTCGAGGTCGACGTCTGCGCTCACCTCGGCCCCTCCCCCAGCAGGCTGCGGGCGTGCTCGAGCGCCGTGGCGTCTGTGCGCCCGGAGAGCATGCGGGCGAGCTCGGCCACGCGCTCGTCGCCTTCCACGCGGCGCAGGCAGGTGGCGGGCAGGCCGCCTTCGGCGCGCTCCTTCTCCACGACGTAGTGGGCGTCTGCAAGCGCCGCCACCTGGGGTAGGTGCGTGACCACGATCACCTGCGCGTGTGCGGAGAGCTCCTTGAGGCGGCGCGCGACAGCCTCGCCCGTGGCACCGCCCACGCCGGCGTCGACCTCGTCGAAGACGAGGGTCTCGTCGGCGCTGCCCCCCTGCGAGCGCATCACGCACTCCAGGGCGAGCAGCATGCGCGAGAGCTCGCCGCCCGAGGCGATCTGGCGCAGCGGGCGCGGGGCGGCTGCGGGAGCGGGGCTGTAGAGCAGCTCGCCGGCAGCGGGGCCGGCATCGCCCCAGCGCGAGCCGGCGAGGCTCTCGAAGCTGAAGCTGAAGCGGGCGTCCGGCATGGCGAGCTCTGCCACGGAGGCCTCCAGGGCGCGGCACAGGCGCGCACCGCCCTCGTCACGCAGGGCCTGCAGCTCCTTGCCGGCGGCCTGCAGGCGCGCGGCGGCCTCGCTCTTGGCGCGCTTGGCCTCCTCAAGTTCGCGCGGGGAGGCGTCTGCGGCGGCGATATGGGCGCGAGCCTGCTCCCAGGCGTCAAAGACCTCCTCCATCGAGGGCCCGTAGCGCCGCGCGAGGCCGTCGAGGGCGCTCAGGCGACTCAGGCAGGCGTCGAGGGCGCGGGGGTCGCTGTCGATGCCGCCCGCGTAGGCACGCAGCTCGCGCGCGGTGTCCGAGAGCTCCTCGATCTGGGAGTCGAGGCGCGCGGCGAGCTCGTCGAGCCCGGCGTCTGCCCCGGCGCGGCGGCTAAGATCTGCAGACGCACCGGAGAGCAGGTCGAGCGCGGCGCCCTCTGCATCGAGCGCGGCCACGGCGGCAGCGCAGGCCTCGGCCAGCTGCTGGGCGTTTTGGAGGCGCGGCAGCTCTGCCTGCAGACGCTCGTGCTCACCGGGCTTGGGGGACACGGCGGCGATCTGCGCGTCGACGAAGCGCTGGTACTCCAGCTCCTGGGCGCCCTGGGCGGCGGCGTCTTGCAGCGAGCGGCAGCGCCTCGATGCGCTGCGGTAGGCCGTCAGGGCCTCGCGGTAGGGCAGCAGGTGCGCGGCGTCAGGGCTGATGAAGCGGTCGAGCAGCTCGACCTGGGCGGCGGGCTGGAGCAGCCTCACCTGCTCGTGCTGGCTGCAGATGCTCAGCGAGCCCAGGGCCTCTGCCAGCTGGGCGACCGTGGCCATCTGCCCGTCGAGCGCGCAGCGGCTGCGGCCCTGGGGGCTCAGGCGGCGCACGGCGACATGCTCCCGGCCGTCCACCTCGAAGCGCAGCTCAACCAGGGCCTCGGGGGCGCCGTCGCGCACGGCCTTGGAGTCGGCGCGCTGGCCGCTGGCGAGCTTGAGAGCGCTGAGCAGGGCGGTCTTGCCGGCGCCGGTCTCTCCCGTGAGGACGGTGAGGCCGCCGGCGAGCTCCATGCGGGCCTCCTCGATGAGGGCAACCCCCTTGACGTGGAGCTCGTCTAGCACCGCAGCTCACCCCCGTTGAAGAAGACGT
Source organism: Coriobacteriaceae bacterium (assembly GCA_004553405.1). Lineage (GTDB taxonomy): Bacteria > Actinomycetota > Coriobacteriia > Coriobacteriales > QAMH01 > W2P13-069. The sequence goes on along the minus strand of SFLO01000141.1, from coordinate 252 downwards.
GCGACACGCTCTTGAAGTAGTCGTCACCGCCCTGGACGAGCAGCACCTCGCGCTCGCCGCGCTCAACGATGATGGAGGATACGCCGCGGATGTCGAGGGCCAGGCCGTCGACGAAGACAGATGCCTCGCCCATGTTGCGCCCGCCCATGCTCACCTCGACCACGTCCGAGGGGGCGGTGACGATGGCGCGGCTGCTGAGCGAGTGCGGCGCCAAGGGCACGGCCACCAGGCCGGCGTAGCGCGGCGACACGA
>SFLO01000140.1 GCA_004553405.1 Coriobacteriaceae bacterium | reverse complement strand
CCGACCTGGCGGTTGCGGGCGCGGTTTTTCTCGCGAGATGCTGGCATGGGCTCTTCCGGCAGGGTCGACGGTGTTCCAGGGGGATTCTAGGGCAAGATGCCCCTAGGCGCTCCCGACGCCGGACGGCGCGCCCTGCTGGCCGCTGGCAGAGCCTGCCGAAGCGCCGGAATACCCCTGGGAGGACGAGCCGTACTGGGATGAGGAGCCGCCCTGGGGAGACGAGCCGCCCTGGGAGCTGTCGCCCTGGGACGACGAGTCGCCCTGCTGCGAGCCGTTGCCGTAGACCTGGCTGTGGCTGCTGTTGCTCTGGGTATAGGTGACAGGCGCATAGAAGAGCCTGGTGCACGAGCCCATGAAGAGGTTGAGCAGCAGGTTGAGGGCCAGGAGCATGATGATCCAGCTCATGCAGCCGCTGCCGAAGAAGCTGGTCTGGCGGCGCTGCTGCTGTTGCTGCTGCTGGCGCTGGTACTGCTGCTGGTAGGCCTCCTGCTGGCGGCGCTGCTGCTCGTAGTAGCTGGAGTCATGCTGGGAGCCCTGGTTGCCGTACCAGCTGCGGAAGAACTCCTCGAAGGGGTCGAAGTACTCGGCCTGGCCGCTGCCGTCGGTGCGGGTGTAGCGGCCCGTTGCCGGGTCGTAGGTGTAGGTCTGGGTGGTGCCGCCCGCCTGCTGGGCATAGGGGTTGGAGGCCTGCTGCCGGGCGCGGGGGCCGTAGGGGGTGCCGTTGGTGATGGCGTCATAGGCGGCGTTGACCTCGGCCATCTTCTTGGCCGCGGCCTCGTCGCCGGGGTTGAGGTCTGGATGGTACTTCTTGGCGAGCTTACGGTAGGCGCGGGTCACCTCGTCTTTCGAGGCACCCTCGTCCAAGCCCAGCACCTTGTAAGGATTCGTCTCTGCCATAATGGCTCCCTATCTTACAGGCAATGTCTGAACATTGGCTGAATGCCTCTCAACATGACGGCAACGTTAGGCGCCGCCCGCTAGCTGAGCTCTATGCTGCGCGAGCCGTCCTCGAGCACGGTCACCTTGACGAAGGTGCAGTCATCCGGCAGCGCGCTGGGGAACTTGTCGCCCCACTCCACTAGGCTCACCGCCCCGCTTTCCGTCAGGCCGTACCAGTCGACGTCGTCGAGCTCCCACTCCTCCTCCAGACGGTAGAGGTCCCAGTGCAGCAGGGGCAGCCTGCCGCTGTCGTAGCTCTCCACGATGGCGAAGGTGGGGCTCGTGATGTCCTCCGTCACGCCCAGGCCGGCGGCAAAGCCCTTGGTGAGGTGCGTCTTGCCGGCGCCGAGGTCGCCCGTGAGCACATAGCAGCTGTCCGGGACGGCCTCCTCAGAAAGCATGCGCCCCAGCGCGATGGTCTCCTCGACGCTGTGCGACACGAAGCTCCGCGTCATCGGCTGCCCTCCCCCACCTGGGCATCGAGCTGGCTGTCGCGCTCGAGCAGGGCGCGCAACAGGTCGAAGTCCTCCTCGAGGGCGGTCACCTTCGAGCGGTCGTAGATGGCCGCCGCCGGGTGGAACATGGGGATCACGCGCAGGGGGCCGGCGCTTTGCACGCGGCCGCGCAGGCGGGTGATGCCCTCGCTCGTCTGCAAGATGAACTTGGTGGCGAAGTTGCCCAGGGTCACGATGACCGTAGGGTGCACGCTGGCAACCTGCTGGCGCAGCCAGGGAGTGCAGGCCTCGATCTCCTCCGGGCGCGGGTCGCGGTTGCCGGGTGGGCGGCACTTGAGGATGTTGGCGATGTAGATGCTCTCGCGCGGGATGCCGGCGCGGTCGAGCATCTGGTTGAGCAGCTGGCCGGCCGCGCCCACGAAGGGCTCGCCCTTGAGGTCCTCGTTCTTGCCGGGGCCCTCGCCTATGAACATGACGTTGGCATGGGGGTTGCCCACCCCGAAGACGAGGTTGGTGCGCGTGGCGGCCAAGGGGCACTTGGCGCAGCCCGCGCACTCCCGCTCGATATCTGCCAAGGGGCGCGCCATCAGACGTAGACCCTGGGAAGGCGCAGGCCGAACAGGCAGGTGATCTCGTGCGTGATGGTGCCGAGTGCGTCTGCCATGGTGTCTGCCGTGAGCTCGTAGTCGCCCTGGGTGCCGATGATGACCACCTCGTCGCCCACCTGGGCGCCGCCGCCCTTGACGCCGTGGACGGAGTAGCCCAGGGGGATCTCGATCATCATCTGGTCCATGCAGATGTTGCCCACCTGGCTCACCGGGCGGCCATTCCACAGCACCTTGAAGCCCTTCTTGGTGAGCTCGCGGCGCACGCCGTCTGCATAGCCCAAGGGCAGGGTCGCGATCTGCACGGGCTTGCCCACACGGTAGTTCATGCCGTAGCTCACGCCCTCGCCCACCTGGGGCTCCTTGACCGCAGAGATCTCTGCGCGGATGCTCATGGCGGGCTTGAGGGCGACGCTGCCGCCGCTGACGGCCGGGTTGTAGTCGAGGCCGTAGAGGCAGATGCCCAGGCGCACCATGTCGTAGTGCACCTGCGGGTAGCGGAAGATCGAGGCGCTGTTGGCGGCGTGGACGATGCCAGGGTTGAAGCCGGCCTCGCGGATGAGCCTCAGGGCCTCCTCGAAGCGGCGGTGCTGCTCGTAGAAGTCGAGCTGCTCTGCGCAGTCCGCCGTGGCGAAGTGGGTGAAGGTGCCCTCGTACTTGAGCGCCCTGTGGAAGGAGATGCCCTTGATGAAGTCGCCCGCATCCAGGTAGAACACGCCGATACGGTTCATGCCGGTGTTGACGGCCAGGTGGAAGGGGGCCTCCTTGCCCTGGATGTCTGCCTGCTCGGCGTAGTCGAGGACGAACTCCTGGGTGTAGACCGCCGGCGTGATGTTGTAGGCCAGCAGCAGGGGGATGGTGCGCTGCGGGGGCTGGGCGAGCAGGAGGATGGGCTCGGTGAAGCCGGCCTGGCGCAGCTCGACGCCCTCTTCGGGGGTGGCGACGGCCAGGCGGTCTGCGCCGGCGTCGAGCGCTGCGCGGGCGACGCGCACGGCCCCGTGGCCGTAGGCGTCTGCCTTGACCACGGCGCACAGCAGCCTCTGGGGGCCGGCGGCGCGGCGCGCCTGCTGCACGTTGAAGGCGATGGCGGAGAGGTCGATCTGCGCCCAAGCGCCACGGGGGACGCTTTCGCGGGTATAGGAGTCGTGCAGGGTAACGGCAGGGGTGCTGCCCGCCTGCTCGATGTCTGCGCCCAAGGTGAGCTGGGTGTCGCCCTCGCTGTCGAAGGGCTTCTGCCCCGCAGCCGCGTCCTCGGGCAGCTTGGGGTTGGATCCGAAGTAGTTGATGGAGTCGGTCATGGCTGATCCCCTTGTTTCTCCTTGCCGTTCATTTCCTCAGCGGGCACCCGCCCGCTCCAGCGCGTTCCCGCGCGCCGCTGCCAGGCTGTC
>SFLO01000139.1 GCA_004553405.1 Coriobacteriaceae bacterium | reverse complement strand
GCATCATGTCGAGCGCCTTGCCCTGGGGCATGCCCTCGACGACGTCGCACAGCACGACGTCGGCGATGTCCTTCATAGCGAGGATCATGCCTGCGGTGGCACCCACGTTGCCAGCGCCGACGATAGTGAACTTGGGGTAAGCCATGGTGATCTCTCCCTCTTGGAGTGTGTTGTCCAGATACGGCTGCATATTCTACGCCGCTTTTGTTGCCGATGCGTGTAGCGCCCCCCAGACGGAGAAATGGGGCAGCAGGCTACGTCCCCATCGCCCCGTTTTGCGCTGCAGTCTAGGGGCGGTAGCCCTCGTCTTCGTGCCAGCGCTCACGGCAGTCGGCGGCGGCGGTGGCCAGCTCGTCGCAGCGCTCGTTCTCTGCATGGCCGGCATGGCCCTTGACCCAGTTCCAGCTCACGCTCTCGTGCCGCTCCACCGCGGCGATGAGGCGCCTCCAGAGGTCGGTGTTGGCCACGGGCTTCTTCTGGCTGTTCACCCAACCGCGCTTGAGCCAGCCAGCGATCCAGTTCTTGTTGAAGGCATTGACCACGTACTGGCTGTCTGTCCACATCTCCACCACGCAGGGGCGCTTGAGCGCCTCGAGACCGGCGATGGCGCCCATGAGCTCCATGCGGTTGTTGGTGGTGAGCCGGTAGCCCGCAGAAAGCTCCTTCACGTGGAGCCGGCCGTTGGCGTCGACGAAGTGCATCACGGTGCCAAAGCCGCCCGGGCCGGGGTTGCCCCGGCTGCTGCCGTCGCTGTAGACGGTGACCTTCATGCTCATAGGCTAGAAACTCCCCTTGAACCAGTAGAACCACCAAGCGGGTATCTCGCGCCAGATGCTCGCTAGGGTGCCGTTGCCGGCGATGTTGCCCACGGTGGGCACGGTGAGCACATCGACGTTGCTGGCGTTGTAGAGCATCTTGATGCGCGGCAGGTGGTAGAAGCTGCTCGTTGCGATGATGCTCTCGAAGTCGTACTGGCCTGCCAGCTTGATGGTGTTGTTGACGCTCTTCTCCGTCGAGTCGCCGTAGCGGTCGATGAGCAGGGCGCTTGCGGGCACACCGTTGTCGAGCGCGTAGTTGTACATGGCCTGCGCCTCGTCTGCGCCGCCCTCCTCGATGCCGCCGCTCACCACGAGCTTGTGGATGAGCCCCTGCTCGTAGAGCTCGACGGCGGTGTCCATGCGCTCGCGCAGCGCAGTCGACAGCGTGCCGTCCTGGTAGACGCGCGCCCCGAAGACCACGGCGCAGTCTGCCGGGCGGCGGTAGTCGGTGGTCCCGAAGAAGCCAATCTGCAGCAGAGGGAAGGCCAGTGCCACCACCAGCGCGGCGGCCACGGCTGCAACGAGCGAGGAGCGGCTCGCATGTGCCGGAGGCCTGCTGCGCGCCACACGCACGGTGATGCCGGCGAAGATGAGGGCGATGACGAAGCTGAGCGGCACGGGGAGGGCGCGGTAGAGGGTGCCCGCCAAGAGCGTCTGCCAGTAGGTGACGGCGTTGAGCAGGGCGAAGAGCGCCACCGCACCCGTGAGCACGCAGGTGATCGCGCGGCGCGCAAGACAGCAGCCGGGCTTGACGGCCCAGGCGATCATAGACGCGGCGGCGCAGGCCTCGACGATGAAGCCGAAGTGCAGCGAGCTGCCGTTGTAGACCACGCACAGCCCGCTGAGGTCGAGCCACCACATGTTCATGTTCTGCGCGGTGACGCCGCCCTTGAGGCACACGACCACGTTGAGCAGGGCGAAGAGCCCAAAGAAGAGGCAGAGGCCCCGCGTTACGGGGTAGCTGTGAGTGGTGTCTGCATGATGTTGAGCCATGCGTGACAGGATACCGCAGAGCAGCCGTCAGTTCAGCCGCTGGAAGGCGATGCGCGGGGAACCGTCATAGGTCCAGATGGTCCCGCAGGTGCTGAAGCCGAGCTTTTCGAGCAGGCGGCGCATGGCGACGTTGTCCTCGTGGGTGTCGATGCGCAGGCCGCCGCCGGCACCGCGCTCCCGCGCCTGGCCTTGGGCCCACTCGATGCAGGCGGTGCCCACGCCGTGGGTGCCCTGGCGGGTGGCGATGCGGTGCACCACGCCGTAGGTCTGCTCATTGAGCCAGGCGCCGTCGATCTCGCGGTAGGTCTCGTCGTCGTCCAGAGTCTGGAAGTAGAAGACGGCCAACAGCTCGCCGCTGCTGCTATGGCACAGCCACAGAGCACCGCATGCCACGTCGTCACGCAGCATCTCGTCTGCGGGATAGCCGCCGGCCCACTGGGTGGGGTTGCCGGCTTGGACCATGAACGCGCGCGCAGCGGCATAGAGCTCGTGCGCTGCGGGCAGGTCTTCCAGCGTGGCCCGCCGCATCTGCAGCTCGCCAGGCGTGTAGTGGCGCTTGACTGCGTTGCTCACCGCAACTCCTCCCTCTCGTCATGCCTGCCATGGTAGCGAACGCCCGCACCAGCGCGCTACACTTTGCCTATCTGAAAAACCGCGTGACGGGGGAGGATCATGAAGCGCGACTATCCCAATCTCTGCAAACCGCTCGACATCTGCGGCCTGACCCTGCGCAACCGCATGTGCTCGGCACCCATGGGCGCAACCGACATCGACAAGGACGGCACGCCCGGCCCGCGCACACTGGGCTTCTACGAGGCCCGCGCCAAGGGCGGTGCGGCCATCGTCACCGTCTCCGAGCTGGTGGTCCACCCCGAGACAGACGGGTCGCAGATGCTGCACCTGAGCCTGAAGACCCCGGGCCAGCTGGCCGCCTTCACCTACGTGGCAGACGCCATCGCCCGCCACGGCGCCATCCCCAGCATCGAGCTGTCGCATTCCGGCCAATACGCCGGCACCTACATGGTCGACAAGGGGGCCAAGGGCGAGCTGTGCCAGTACGGTGCCAGCGACGGCGTGCGCCCGGACGGCATCAAGGTCAAGGCCCTCACCGTCGAGCAGATCGACTCCATCGTCGAGGCCTACGCGCAAGCCGCTGCACTCGCCCAGCGCGCGGGCTTCCGCATGTGCATGGTGCATTGCGGCCACGGCTGGCTCATCAACCAGTTCCTCAGCCCCTACTTCAACAAGCGCGACGACGAGTATGGCGGCAGCTTCGAGAACCGCATCCGCCTGGCCAGGCGCATCCTCCAGGCCATCCGCGCCAAGTGCGGCCCCCGCTTTGCCATCGAGATGCGCATGAGCGGCAGCGAGCTCTTCGACGGCGGCTACGACCTCGAAGAGGGCGTGCGCATCGCCCAGGCGCTCGAGGACTACGTCGACCTCATCCACGTGAGCGCCGGCAGCTACCAGTTTGGCTTTGCCATTGTAGGTGGTGGCGGCAAGTGCGAGTTCGAAGATGGCTTGGGCTCTTTCGAAAGCATTGTCAGCGGCATGATTGCCTCCAAGGCTCCGATGGTAAATGGC
>SFLO01000138.1 GCA_004553405.1 Coriobacteriaceae bacterium | reverse complement strand
GAATGCGAGCGCCGCGACGTCAAGGGCCTCTACAAGCGCGCCCGCAGCGGGCAGATTCCCAGCTTCACGGGTATCAGCAGCCCCTACGAGCCGCCGGTCTTGCGGCGGATGTTCTCGATGCGGTCCTCATCGCCAAAGCCGAGGTTCTTGTTGAGGCCCATGCGCACGTTGTCCCCGTCGAGCATCATGGTGAAGCGCCCGCTCGCGTAGAGGGCCTGCTCGACGGCGTTGGCCAGCGTCGACTTGCCGCTGCCGGAAAGACCCGTGAACCACAGGGTCGCGGCGCGCTGGCCCATGTGGCCCTCGCGCAGGCTGCGGTTGACGCTGGTCTCCTGCCAGGTGAGGTTCTGGCCCCTGCTCGTGCCGCGGCGCACCACCGCACAGCCGCTGGTCATGTTGGTGACGCGGTCGACGAGGATCATCGAGCCCAGCGCGGGGTTGTCCTCGAAGGGCTCGAAGACCACGGGCTCGGCAAGCGAAATGTCGCAGCGGGCGATCTCGTTTTTCGCGATGCGCTTGGCGGGCAGCTTCTCGCCGGTGTTGGCGTCGACCTTGTACTCGATGCTCAACACCGTGCCGGCAACAGCCGCAGTACCCAGCCTGAAGATGAAGTTCTTGCCGGGCAGCAGCTCTGCATCGTCCATCCACAGCAGGTCGGCGCTGAAGGCGCGGCCCAGCTGCGGAGAGCAGCCGCGCACCAGCACGCAGCCGCGGCTGACGTCGACCTCGTCTTCCAGGCAGACAGACACCGCCTGGCCGGCACGGGCCTCCTTCACGTCGTCGAAGCCGCGCACGATGCGTGCAACGCGCGAGCGAGAGCCGCTGGGCAAAACGGTGAGCTCGTCGCCCACGCGCAGCTCGCCGCTGGCCACGCTGCCCTGGAAGCCGCGGAACTCGCTGCTGGGGCGGCACACGCGCTGCACGGGCATGCAGAATCCGCGGGCGGAGGGTTCGTCTTCTACCTCGACTTCCTCGAGGTACTCCTGCAGGGTGGGGCCGCCGTACCAGGGCATGTGCCCGGACGCGCGCGCGACGTTGTCACCTTCGGTGGCGCTCACGGGGATGAGCTGCAGGCTGGCCGGCACGTATTCGGCCACGAGCTCGCGCACGTCTGCCTCGATGGCGCGGAAGGCCTCCTCGCTGTAGCCGGCGAGGTCCATCTTGTTCACCGCGTAGACGAAGTGCCGTATGCCCATGAGAGCGCAGATGCGAGTGTGGCGCTTGGTCTGCACGAGCACGCCCTTGGTCGCGTCGATGAGGATGACAGCCAGCTGGGCAAAGCCCGCGCCCACGGCCATGTTGCGGGTGTACTCCTCGTGGCCGGGGCAGTCCGCGGCGATGAAGGAGCGCCTCTTGGTGGTGAAGTAGCGGTAGGCGACGTCGATGGTGATGCCCTGCTCGCGCTCTGCGGCCAGGCCGTCCAAGAGCAGCGAGTAGTCGATCTGGCCGCCGCGGCTGCCTGCCTTGGACTCGAGCAGCAGGGCGTCGCGCTGGTCGGCAAAGATGAGCTTGGCGTCGTAGAGCAGGTGCCCCAGCAGAGTCGACTTGCCGTCGTCGACGCTTCCGCAAGTGAGGATCTTGAGCAAGCCCTTCATCAGAAATACCCCTCCCTCTTGCGCTTCTCCATGCTGGCGCTGCCGCCGTCGCGGTCGATGACGCGGGTAGTCCGCTCAGAGGTCACGGCAGAGAGCGTCTCGTCGATGATGGCGTCGAGCGTGCTTGCGCTGGACTCGACCGCGCCGGTGAGGGGGTAGCAGCCCAGCGTGCGGAAGCGCACCATGCGCATCTGGGGCTGCTCGCCCGGCAGCAGCGCGGCAAAGTACAGCGGCACGATGTCGATGTTCTCGCGCCTGATGTAGAGCCAGATGTCCTTCTCCGTCCAGTTGGACAGCGGGAAGACGCGGATGCTCTCGCCCTTGCTGATGGCAGCGTTGTAGAGGCGCCACATCTCGGGGCGCTGGTTCTTCGGGTCCCAGGCGTGCGCGGCGTTGCGGAAGGAGAACACGCGCTCCTTGGCGCGGGACTTCTCCTCGTCGCGGCGCGCTCCGCCAAAGACGGCCGTGAAGCCGTGCTGGTCGAGCGCCTGCTTGAGGGCCTCGGTCTTCATGATGTCCGTGTAGGCGGCACCGTGGTCAAAGGGGTTGATGCCCTGACGCACACCCTCCTGGTTGATGTACTCGATGAAGTCGAGCCCGTACTCGCGCACGGTCTTGTCGCGGAACTCGATCATCTCGCGGAACTTCCAGGTGGTGTTCACGTGCAGCAGGGGGAAGGGCGGCTTCTCTGGGTAGAAGGCCTTGCGGGCCAGGTGCAGCATGACCGAGGAGTCCTTGCCGATGGAGTACAACATGACGGGCTTCTCGCACATGGCGGCAACCTCGCGCATGATGTAGATCGACTCTTCCTCGAGCTGGTCGAGATGGGGCTGGGCTTCCATCAAGGGGCGCTCTCCTTTCGCGCCGGGGCTGACCGCGAGCCAAGCCGGCGCAAACATGCCAAGCCCCCTTCACAGGGGGCTGTCAGGTAGTGGAATCAGGAGAGAAGAGGAAGGTCGCCCAGCACGAGCAGGGGACAGGAATCGCTTCTCGCCTGTCCTCCAACTTTCTGAGAGCTGAGTTAATCGCCAATTAAGCGAAACTTAAGGCGTGATTAAGCAGCTGGAGCGGCAGCTCGCGGTGCTGCGCCGAGCTGTGGGCAAGCGCCGCTAGGAGCCCACCTTGGCGTCCCACCAGGCGTCTACCCAGGCCTGGAGATCCGCCTCGGTGCCGGTGTTGTTGCAGATTGCAGTGGCCAGGGCGGCGCGATCTGCGTCGCCGGGCTGGCGGGCGATGCGGTTCGCCGCGTCTTGGGGGTCCATGCCGCGCTCAACGCAGCGCGCGAGCCGCACCAGGGGCGGCACCTCGACGGCGATGACCTCGTCTGCCAGCTCGGCAAGCTGCGGTGCCTCTGTGAGCAGGGGGACCTCCACCACCAGCACGGGCGCATTGGTGCGCGGCGTGCAGTGCACGTTGAGTATGTACTCGGTGGCCTCCTCCATGATGTAGGGGAAGGTGATCGCGTTCATCGCGCGGGTGGCGGCCTCGCTGGCGAAGGCGGCGCGCGCGAGCTCGCTGCGGATGACGCAACCCTCCTCGTCGAGGATCTGGGGACCGAACTCATCGGCCAGGGCGGCCACCATGGCAGGCTCGCTGTCCATGAGGGTGCGCGCGATGGCGTCGAGGTCGATGCTCACCGCGCCCTTCTCGCACAGCATGCGGCGCAGGGTCGACTTCCCGCTGCCGATGCCGCCTGTGATCATCACCACGATCATGTTGCTTACCTCCAAGGGTCCTCGCAGGGCTCCTCGTAGGAACTGCGGGCGAGGGCGTCCATGTAGTCGCTGTAGGGGTCGTAGAGGTCGTCGTCTTCGTTGGCTGCGCGCAAGATGGCCTCGGGGGACCACGGGTCGACCGCCGCGGGACGCTCTGCGGGCGCGGCAGCGGCGTCCGGCGCGCAGGACGCGCATGCAGGGGCGGCGGGGGCGCTGCCCTCGCGCTGTCTTCTCAGCGCCTCTTCGAGCGCCTTGTCCAAAGCGTCCACGACGCGCCTCCCTCCTGTATGCGCAGGGCCCCGCGAACCCGTGCTAGGCGATCACTCCGCCGCCCAGGACCATGTCGTCGGAATAGAAGACCACGGTCTTGCCGCTTGCCAGGCCGGCGATGGGCAGGGTGAAGCTCATGGTGAGGCGGTCTTGGCCGCAGGGCACCAGCTGCACCGGCATGGGGTTGGCGCTGCGCTCGAGCCTCACGCGGCAGCTGCGCTTCTCCTTGAGGGGGTGGATGCTCGTCCACACGAGCTCCTTCACCTGGCAGGTCTCGCCGGCTGCCTGGGTCTCGCTGCCCACATAGAGCCTGCCGTGGGCGGCGTCCTTGGCAACGGCGTAGCGGGGGCCTCCCTCGCCAAAGGGCACTTTGGAGCCCAGCGGGTGCATGTGCAGGCCGCAGTGGCTGCCCAGGACCTTGCCGCTGGAAAGCTCCACGACCTCGCCGCCAGCAGGGGCGGCTCCGCGCTGCGCGAGCCACTGGTGCAGGCCGGGGCCTCCACCAAAGAGGTAGGGATTGTCGCCCGCAGGCACCTGGGGCATCATCAGGCCCTCGCGCATGGCGGCGACCCTCACGTCCATCTCGTGCATGTCTGCAAGGGGGAACATCAGGCGGTTGAGCTGGTCTTGCGCGAGGTCGTGCAGCAGAAAGCTCTGGTCGAAGAACTTGTCAGACGCGCGCATGAGGCGCAGCGGGTAGGCGTCTGTGGTGCTGGCCTCGCTCGCAACGCGGGCGTAGTGGCCCGTTGCCACAAAGCGCAGCTTGAGCTCCTTGGCCATCTCGAAGAGAGCCGGCATCAGTAACTTGGAGGTGGCGATGACGGGGATGCTGGGCTCGAGGCCCGCAGCCAGGTCCTCGAGTACCTTGGCGGCAACGAGCTCCTCGTAGCGCTGGCTCAGGTCGACCACCTGGTGGGGGATGCCCAGCTTTGCGCAGATGGAGGCCGCGCTCTCGGCGCCGATACGAGAGGCCTGCCCGCCATCAAAAAGAAACGTGACGCCCACCAACTCGTGGGCATCACGCTTCAAGATGGAGGCGGCGACAGCCGAGTCGACGCCTCCGCTCATTCCTATGAGGATTCGAGCCACAGCGGGACCCGATTACTCCTCGGTGGCCTCGGCCTCGACCTCAGCCTCGGCCTCTGCGGGGGCCTCGGTCTTGGTCTCGGTCTCGGCAACGGGGATCTCGATGCCCAGAGTCTCGGCAGCGGACTTCATGGACAGGGAGATGCGACGACGGTCGAGGTCGACGTCCATGACCTTAACCTGGACGGTGTCGCCCACGGAGCACACCTGAGAGGGAACCTCAACATGCTTGGAGGCCATCTCGGAGATGTGGACCAGGCCCTCGATGGAGTCGCCCAGCTCGACGAATGCACCGAAGGGGACCAGCTTGGTGACCTTGCCCTCGATAATGGCGCCAACGGGGTAGTTCTTCACCAGGGTGCGCCAGGGATCCTCGGTGGTCTGCTTGAGACCCAGGGAGATGCGCTCGCGGTTCATGTCGACGTCGAGAACCTCAACCTCGACCTCCTGGCCGACCTTGACGACCTCGGAGGGATGGTTGACATGGCTCCAGGAGAGCTCGGAGATGTGGACCAGGCCGTCGATGCCGCCGAGGTCGACGAATGCGCCGAAGTCGACGATGCTGGAGACG
>SFLO01000137.1 GCA_004553405.1 Coriobacteriaceae bacterium | reverse complement strand
GGGCTGCTCTTCGCCTTCATGCCCATGTTCAGGCGCGGGTTGTTCGCAGACGAGTTCATGGTGCCCATCTGCTGGGGCGCCTCGCTCGAGAAGGAGTACCGGCGCACCCTGAAGGACGCCAGCCGCGACGAGCCCACCAAGGAGAAGCACCGCATCTACCGCGAGCGCTGGGCGGTCTACAACGCGCGCAACACCTACATGGCCGTGGTCATCGCCAACATGTTCATCAAGAATGTGGGCACGCTGAGGCAGGGCTGGCGCTCGCAGGGGCTCAAGGTCCCGGCAAACTCCGCCATCGACAAGCTGCTCGACCTCTTCTTGGCGGTGCCGCAGCTGGCCATCAGGCACGCGGCGAGCATCATCGGCAAGAGCTACGGAGCGACCAACGAGGCCATGCACCAGCTGGTGCGCGCCGGGATCGTCAAGGAGATAGCGCTCGACAACAGGGAGCGCATCTTCATCTGCGAGCAGTCTGCCCACCTGATCGCGGGCTTTGTCTCCGACCTCGAGAAGATGAGCCTGGCGGCTGTCGACTTGGAGCTGTAGCGCTCGTCGCAGGGTGCCGCGAGAGCTGGGCGCGCGGGCTGCCCGGTGAGCCTGTCGAGAGCTGAGGGTATGGGGTGCAGGGGCTTGCCTCGGTGAGGGGCCGCCGCGCAGCTGCGCACACAGCAGCGGGGCGGGCACCCTGCGGCACCCGCCCCGCCCGTCGCGTTCTGCCTGTCTGGCTCTACGCGCCCTTACTTGGCGGCTTCGCCCGTGGAGTCGCTGTGGAAGTTCGAGAATCCGCCCACGGCGTTGGCGTTGAAGCGGCCCTCGGTCTTGGAGAAGAAGACCTGGGTCATCATCAGGTCCTTGATGGAGACGCCAACGGCACCCATGGCCTCCTTCTGGCTCTTGCCCTCGTCGATGTAGGCGTTGAGAACCTCGGCCTTCTTCGCGGATTCCAGGGCCATGAACTCTGCGCGATCCATTACTGCCTCCCTTGATGCGTTGCCAGCGGTACTTGGAGTTGATTATAGGAAGGGGCTCCCTGCGGGCTAAGGATATTTCCGTTTAGTCCCCTCGCTGCAACATCTCCTCGCCTTTGGCAGGGCGTGCCTGTGGGGGAGTGGGGGTGGGCAGCTGTCGAGCGGGGATGTGGTGGCGGTTCGCGCGAGGTGCTCTGACGGGTATACTCGGGTGTTGCAGGAACCGCCGGTTGTTTGGGAACAGCGAAGGGGGAACGCGTGCAGCGCATCGCAGCATTCATAGTCCGCTTCCACGGGCAGATCTTCGCCTTGTTCATGGCGCTGGCCGTGGTGTGCTGCTTCATGGCCGTGCAGGTGGGCATCAACGCGGACATGACCAAGTACCTCCCTGCCTCCATGCAGATGAAGCAGGGCTCAGACATCATGAACGAGGAGTTCGGCGAGGGCACGCCCATCCAGCTCATGGTGCGCGGCCCCCAAGGCTCCCAGGAGCGCGAGGACTTCGCCACCACCCTGCAGGGCTTCTCGCACATCGACTCCGTCAGCTACGAGAGCGGCAGCCCGCGCTTCGACAATGGCGACTACGCGCTCTACCGCATCACGGTGAGCGACGGCCCCTACTCGGACGCGGTCGAGAAGGCCTGCAACGAGGCCCGCGGCGCCTGCGAGGTGCGCGGCTACGAGTGCTGGATCGACACAGAGCGGCTCAACAACGCCGCCAACAACCTCGAGGGCGTGCTGGTCGTGGGCGTGATCCTGGCCATGATCATCCTCTTCGTGCTGGCCGCCAGCTGGCTCGAGCCCATCTTCCTGCTCTTCACCATCCTCATCGCCGTAGTCATCAACCTGGGCACCAACCTGCCCTTGGGCGAGGTCTCAGACGTCACGGCGTCGTGCGGCGCCATCCTGCAGATGGTGCTCTCGATGGACTACCTCATCATGCTCCTCAACCGCTACCGCAAGGAGCACGCGCCCGGCGTCGACCCGCGCATCGCGCTCGAGAACGCGCTCGTGCAGGGTGCCCGCGCCATCGCCTCCAGCTCGCTCACCACCATCGCCGGCCTGCTGTGCCTGCTGCTCATGACCTTCACCATCGGCCGCGACCTGGGCTTTGTGCTGGCCAAGGGCGTGCTCTTGAGCCTGCTGTGCACCTTCTGCGTGATGCCGGCGCTCATCCTGTGGTTCGACGGCGCCATGGAGCGCACCCGCAAGCCCACGCCCTACCCCAAGATGCGCGCGCTGTCCGCCTACTCCTTCAGCTGCCGCTACGTGCTGGTTGTCGTGTTCATCGCGCTGCTGGTCGGCGGCCTGGTCTTCAAGGGCATGGCGCAGCCCGCCTTCGTCACGCCTTCCAAGAACCCGGACGCCACGGTCATCCAGGAGCAGTTTGGCGTCGAAGAGCAGCTGGTGGTGCTCTACCAGGCGCAAGACGAGGCCAAGTCCACCGCCATCACGCGCGCTGTTGAGAAGATGGACGGCGTCGCCAGCGCCAACAGCTACGCCACGAGCATCGGCAAGCAGCGCAAGGCGGCCGCCATGGCACGCGAGGCGGACATGGACGCCCCGCTGGTGCGCATGCTCTACTACTACGGCCACAACGACGGCAGCGTGGGCGTGGTCAACGGCAGCGCGCTTGCCGACTACGTGCGCAGCGGCTTTGCCGATGACATGGGCGACATGATCGACGCAGACGCCGCCGGCAAGCTGGGCTCGCTGGCAGACATACTCGAGGACTCCCTGGGCGACCGCAGCTACTCGCACGCCCAAGCGGTGCGCGCGCTGGAGGACCACCCCAGCGTGCAGCCCGGCAACCTCAAGCTCATGATGCTCGCCTACCAGGCGCGCTACAGCTACAACCCCGCCTGGACCATGTCCATGGAGCAGCTCATGGACCTGCTGGTGGACGAGGTGCTCGACGACGAGGCCTTCGACTCCGCCTTCAGCGGAAGCACGCGCCAGAGTCTGCTCGATGCCCAGGAGACGCTGAAGGAGGGCAAGGACAGCCTGGTGAGCGCGGATTACGGGCGCATCGTGTGCTCGGTGGCGCTTGCGTGCGACTCCGCGGAATCCAGCGCCCTGTGCACGCAGCTGCGCACTCTGCTCGACGAGGAGCTGAGCGGGGAGTACTGGCTGGTGGGCAAGGGCCCCATGGTCCAGGAGATGGCCGCCAGCTTCAGCGGCGAGTTCAACTTCATCAGCTGGGTCACGGTGGGCGTGATCTTCCTCATCGTGCTGCTCACCTTCCGCAACCTCATCATTCCGCTGCTGCTGGTGACGCTCATCCAGACGTGCAGTCCATCCTTATGGGCGCCACCATCGACTACGCCATCCTCTACACCACCAACTACCGCGAGGCGCGCCGCAGCCACGGCATTCGCTGCTCTGTGGGGGAGGCCTACCGCAACTCCATCCGCACCATCGCCATGTCCGGCAGCATCCTCGTGCTGGTGTGCTTCTTGCTGGGAATGACTGCCGGCGGCGTCACCGGCCAGATCTGCCTGGTCATCAGCGAGGGCGCCGCGGCGTCGGTGATCTTGGTGCTGCTGGTGCTGCCGGGCCTGCTTGCCGCCTTGGACCGCCTGGTGGTCTCGCGGAAGCTCGCCGCACCCAAAGACGCCGAGTAGCAGCTCGCTGCGGGCGGGGCTGCCGGGGGACGGCCTGCGCACCCGGTCTTCCTCCGCCTCGCCGCGCCTGCGGAACTCGCTCGCTACGCTCGCTCAGACAGTCCTCGGCCCC
>SFLO01000136.1 GCA_004553405.1 Coriobacteriaceae bacterium | reverse complement strand
CACCTGCACGCACACGCCCTTGGCCTCGGCCTCCTCCAGCAGGGCGTCCAGACAGGCGGGCGCCATCCTGGCCTGCAGTTGGTGGCGCAGCTCCTCCTTGGCAAGGCCGGTGGACTCCGGGTTGGCGTTGTGGAAGCGCATGAGGCAGCTCTCGACCCTGCTCACGAGCCTGGCGGCCTCCGCCGCCGGCAGCAGGTGGCGACCGGCGGTTCCCAGGGCGGCCAGCTTCTTTGCGGCAAGCAGCTCTTCGAGCCGCGCAGACACCTGACGCTGCGGCAGCCCCAGCGCAGCGGCAGCCTCCTCGGCGGTGAAGGGCTCGGCCGCACCCAGCGCAAACGCGTTCACGGCGCCCTGGGCATCACCTGCCGCCAGGGCGTCGAGCGTGGCGCTCTCGGCGGCGCTCAGGGTGGTGCGGCGGCGCGGGTGCGCGGCCAGCACGCTGCCGCCGGCCACCACGCGCACGGGCGAGTAACTGCGCACGATGAAGCGGTCGCCATAGCTCAACGGCAGCGGCTCGTCCAGGCGCACCTGCACCCGGGCGCTCTCCCCCGGCTGGATGCGGGGCTGGCCGTTCATGCAGAGTATGCGGCCCACGACCTCGCGCGTGCCGTGGGCGATGTGGGCGCGGCTGCCGCTTTCGAGCGCCTTGCCGCTGCCGAAGGGGTCGCTGTAGCTCAGCTGCGCATCGAAGCGGTCCGTCACCTGGAGGCTGCCAGGCGCGGCGATGAAGTCGCCGGGGCGCACGTCGTCTGTGGAGAGGCCGGCCAGGCAGATGGCCACGCGGTTGCCGGCCTGTGCGGCGTCCTTGTCCTGCCCGTGCACCTGGATGCTGCGCACCTTGGCCCTCAGCCCGCGCGGCAGCACCTCGAGCTCGTCGCCCACATGGACGCTGCCGCTCCACAGGGTGCCGGTGGTCACGGTGCCGAAGCCCTTGACGCTGAAGACGCGGTCGACGGGGTAGCGCACGGCGCCGCTGGGCTTGGTTCGTTCGGCGCCGCGCAGGCACTCGTCGAGCGCGGCCTTGAGCTCCTCGAGACCGGCGCCGGTGGCGCTGCTGCAGGGGATGACGGGCGCCCCCTCGAAGGGCGTGCCCTCCAGAGCGCCGGCGACCTCGTCTTCCATGAAGAGCAGCCAGTCCTCGTCCACCAGGTCGGCCTTGGTGAGCGCCACCACGCAGCTGCGCACGCCCAGCAGCTCCAGCACGGCCATGTGCTCGACAGTTTGGGGCATCACGCCGTCATCTGCCGCGATCACCAGCAGCGCCACGTCCATGCCGGTGGCGCCGGCCACCATCTGGCGCACAAAGCGCTCGTGGCCGGGGACGTCCACCACGCCCACGCGCCGCCCGCTGGGCAGGGTGAGCTGCGCAAACCCCAAGGTGATGGTGATGCCGCGCTCCTTCTCCTCTGCCAGGCGGTCTGGGTCGGTGCCGGTGAGGGCGCGCACCAGGGACGACTTGCCGTGGTCGATGTGGCCGGCGGTGCCCAGGATGAAGTCTGTCTTGGCCACGAAGGGCCTCCTCTCGCGAATGCGCCCCGCGGGGCGAAGCGGGCTGCTACAGGGCGGCGAAGTACTCGGCGACGGCCGCGACGGCCTCGCTCTCCTCCTCTGCAGAAAGCAGGGTGCGCACGTCTAGTAGCAGCTGCTCGCGGCTGATGCGGCCCACGACGGGCAGCTCGCGCCCGCTCGTCATGTAGCGCTGGCATTCCAGGGCGCTGCCGCGCTCGAAGGCGATGCTCACGGCCCAGCTGGGGATGTCGCACATGGGCAGGGCGCCGCCCCCTGCGCGGCTAACCTCCTCTGCCAGCTCGAGGCGCGCACAGCCGGCGGGCAGAGCCTTTTGCAGCGCGGCCAGCAGGGCCTGGGCGCGGGGCAGCAGCTCGCTGGCCGGGGTGGCGAGCATGCGCAGGGTGGGGATCTCGCGCAGGGCGCGCTGGGGCTCCAGGTACAGGCGCAGGGTCGCCTCCAAAGCGGCCAGCGTCATCTTGTCCAGGCGAAGGGCGCGGGCGAGCGGGTTGCGCTTGAGCTGGTCGATGAGCTCCCTGCGGCCCACGATGATGCCCGCCTGCGGGCCGCCGAGCAGCTTGTCTCCAGAAAAGCTCACGATGTCTGCACCGGCGTCGAGGCTCTCGCGCACGGCGGGCTCGGCGTAGGAGCCAAAGCAGTCCAGGCGGATGAAGGCGCCCGAGCCCTGGTCCTCGTAGACGAGCACGCGCGGCTCATCGGCGCTGCGGCGGGCATTTTCCTCGGCGGCGATGGCGGCCAGCTCTGCCACGCCCACCTCCTCTGTGAAGCCCACCAGGCGGAAGTTCGAGCGGTGCACCTTGAGGAGCATGGCGGTCTGGGGGCCCAGGGCGCGGCGGTAGTCGCTGGCATGGGTCTTGTTGGTGGCGCCCACCTCCACCATCTGGGCGTGGCTTTGGGCCATGATGTCCGGGATGCGGAAGGAGCCGCCGATCTCGACCTCCTCGCCGCGGCTGACCACGGCCTCCCAGCCGGCGGCGAACTGGCTGAGCACCATCATCACGGCGGCGGCGTTGTTGTTGACGGCGATGGCGGCCTGCGCGCCGGTGAGCGCGCAGATGAGCTGCTCGCAGTGCGCGTGGCGGCTGCCGCGGGCCATGGCGGCGGTGTCGTATTCAAGCGTCGAGTAGCCGGCGATGACGTCGTTGACGGCCTCGATGGCGCTGGCGGCAAGGGGGCTGCGCCCCAGGTTGGTGTGGACGATCACGCCGCTGGCGTTGACCACGCGCCGCAGGGACCTCTGCCCCAAGGCCAGGGTGCGCAGGTAGGCTGCCTGGGCGATCCCTTCGGCCGAGGGGGCGGCGCTGGCGTTGCCGGCGAGCAGCGCCTGGCGGGCGTCTGCAACGGCGGCGCGGGCGGCCTCGACCACCAGCTGCCGCGGCAGGGCCTCGAGCGCGGGCGCCAGGCAGGGCTGCTCGAGCAGCTCCTCGACCTGCGGCAGCGTCCTCAGCAGCGCGTTCTTGTCTTGCATCGAGCTCTCCTCCATCTGCACGCGAGGGGACAGGCCCCGCCTTCACTCGAGGGGACAGGCCCCTCCTTTGTTCAGAACATGGAATATACGCCATGCCTGTGACACCAAACGCTGCGGCCTCCACCCAAGCAGCCGACCGCCCCTCCCGGCAATGCGAGAGACAAGCGCCGCGATGCCGGCCCGCCGCGGAGCACTGCGGAGCAGAGCCCGGACGCAGGCCGGCCTCGCGGCGTTTTCGGACCCCTCGTTCTGGCCAAAACTCACGCTGAGGTGTAGAGCCTGGCCGATACTCTCGCTGAGGTGCGACCTACTTTGGGACTGCGGTGGCCGACTTGGACCAAATGGACCAAGGGGGCGTGCATGTACACGACCGAGCAGAGGCGGGCGGCCCTCGAGGCCCTCGTCAGGAGCGGATACGACTTCGAGGCGACTAGGAGGGAGGTGGGCTACCC
>SFLO01000135.1 GCA_004553405.1 Coriobacteriaceae bacterium | reverse complement strand
CGGCAGCTGCGAGCTAGGGCCCGCCCACGGCGAGATGGCCACGACCAGCTTGGGTAGCGGCAGGCCCTGCTGCAGGCACAGCTGCGACAGGGCCACGGCAAGGTGTCCCCCGGCAGAATCCCCCACCACAGCGACCTTACCGGCGCCCTGCTCGTTCGCAAGCTGCAGGTAGGCGGAGAGCACGGCAGCGTAGGTCTCGCGGTAGGTGGCGAGCGGCGCCAGCGGGTACTGCGGCAGCATCACCGGCAGGCCGCAGCCGCGCGCGAGCTGCGCCGCAAAGCGCCACTGCGGCTCGCCCGCCGGCAGCACGAAGCCGCCCCCATGCAGGTACAGAATCGCCCCATCACCCTCCCCCGCCCTGCAGCAGCATGGCCTGACACTTGCAGAGAACGGCAAGCTATCGCCACGCGTTGACGCAGGCGAGCCTTCTCCGGTGCCCTCCCCTGCTGCGCAGCAGCATGGCTTGGCGCCTGCAGAGAACGGCGAGGTGTCGCCGCACGTTGATATAGGTGAGGTTCCTTCGGCGCTCGGCTCATCCGCGAGAGACGCCCCAGCGACACAGTCAACGCAAGGCGGCTCCTCTTCCCTCACCTCGCATACGTGCGGCTGGAGGAGCCAGTAGCGGGAACCGTCTTCGGTATGGTGACAGCTGGCGTCCACGCCTTCGAGCCACTCCGGGCGCGGGCTGGGGTCGATGCCCTCGCGCAGCACGTTCTCCTTCAGCAGGCGCCTGTAGATCTTCTCCTCGCGAAACAGCGCCTTCATGTCCCCGCCGATGACCTGCTCCTCAAGCACCCGCTGCGCCTCAGCAGAAATCACGCCGC
The DNA here is from genome assembly GCA_004553405.1 of Coriobacteriaceae bacterium. GTDB lineage: Bacteria > Actinomycetota > Coriobacteriia > Coriobacteriales > QAMH01 > W2P13-069. Next base: position 2,642 of record SFLO01000135.1, on the reverse strand, counting down.
CTCCTCCCCCGCCGGCCTCTCAATAACCCCACGATGATACCCCCACGTCATCTCGAGCGGAGGCCGAAGGCCGTAGTCGAGAGATCTCCGCCTGAGCCGCTGCACCGGGGCGCGACTCCACGGGCCGAAACCAAGCCAGGCAGCCGCCGCAGGTTCACAAAACCTCTGGCAGCACTGCGTACTGCCTCCTGATTGGGGGTGCGGAACGCGCCCAGCGCTTGTTCACACGATTGTCATTGAGGTGCCACGAGGCTTAGATACGTCGAGTCAACGATTTTCGGGGAGTTGAAATCCTTAGGTGCGTTGAGTCAACTGTCCAGAGTTGACTCGACACGGTTAAGGCTCGCGCCCTGTTCCCACGAGCGCTGGCGGCAGGGAGCGGCGCCTCTAATCTTAGGGTGAGCAGAGCGCACGCAGCGCAATTGCGGAAGGTGCGGAGGGTTGGGGCGGCGACTCACCGGGAGTAGGTGTGGCTCCGTGGAGGCGGGCCTCGGTCTCGCGACTCAGCCGGAGATCTCTCGACTACGCGGCTTGCGCCGCTCCGCTCGAGATGACGTCAGGGGGCGAAGCCTTCGGCGCTCCGCTCGAGATGACGGGCGAGGGGCCGCAGCGCTCCTTGGGGCTAGCCGAGGAGTTCGAGGAAGCGCTGGGGCGTCAGGGCTGGGGCGAGGGCGGCCGCTTCGCATCAAGTTGCCTCCAATTAACACGCTGGCGGGCACGCGAGTGCTAGAGTGGTGCAATGCACGAAGGCGCCGCGAGCAGCGCGCACGCTCCGCGGCAAGCGAGAAAGGAACACCCATGGACCAGAAGGTTTACAAGCTCCTTAACGAGCAGATCAACGCCGAGCTGTACAGCGCCTACCTGTACATGTCCTTTGCGGACTACTACGAGGAGGAGGGCCTCGACGGCTACGCCAACTGGTACATGGTCCAGGCCGCCGAGGAGCGCGACCACGCCCTCATCTTCCGCAACTACCTGCACGAGAACGGCCAGCACGTCTCCCTGGGCGCCATCGCCCAGCCGGACAAGACCTTCTCCAACTACCTCGAGCCGCTTGAGGCCGGCCTCGAGCACGAAAAGCTCGTCACCTCCCTCATCAACTCCATCTACGCTGCTGCAGACGAGGTCAAGGACTACCGCACCATGAAGTTCCTCGACTGGTTCATCGAGGAGCAGCTCGAGGAGGAGGCCACCGCAGTCGACATGATCACCAAGATGAAGCTCTTCGGCGGCGACGCCCGCTCTCTGTACGAGCTCAACCAGGAGTACGCCACCCGCACCTACAGCGTGCCCTCCCCGCTGGCCGCCGAGTAAGGCGCCCATCACACAGCCCGACGGGGCCCCGGGTCTGGTTCTCGCAACCGGCCCGGGGCCCCATTCGCTGTGGCGCCCGCCCGTGTGCCGCGGCAGCGAAACCCGGGGTTCGCGCCGCCGGGCTCCGGGGCAGGGCGCTCGTTCCGCTACCAGGGGATGCCGTTGCCGTAGGGGGCCTTGGTCCGCACGTACTCGCGGCGGATGCGCGCCAGGCCGGCGTCTTCGCCTTCGTCTGCCACAATCTGCAGCAGCTCGCCCAGAAAGGCGCGGGTCTGCTCGTCCATGAGGGTGTTGTAGGCGGCGTTGCGCGTGAAGAACTCGAGCGCGCTGTGCTGCGTATAGGCCGCGCCCTGGTAGACCTTGCAGGCGGCGATGCGGTCGCAGAGCATCTCGAGCACGTAGCGCCCCGGCATGGGCTTGCCCACGATGCGGCGGTCCGTGCGGCTGGCAATGTCCATCCAGTACTCGAAGTGGTGCTTGTTGCGGCCCTTGTGGTGGAGCCATGCGGTGGAAAAGCCACGGTCGCGGCGCTCGTAGTCGTTGGGGCTGCCCTGGCCAGTGAAGTAACGCGCGCCCACCGCGAATTCTGTGGGCCCGAACTTCGAGAGGTCGTGCGTCAGGCCCTGGCGGTAGAGGCCCAGCTTGAAGCAGAGGCGCCCCACCTCGAGCTTGTGGCGGCTGATGGTGCGCAGGTGCCCCCAGGCCTTGGCGAGTGAGGGTGTGTAGTCGATGCGCTCGTCCGCCGCCGCGGCAGCAGTGGGCTGCGCAGCGGCAGGGGTTGCGGCAGCGGGCTGCGCAGCGGCGGCGTCGGGCTGCGCGACGGCAGCGTCAGGCTGCGCGACGGCAGCGTCAGCGTGTGAGCTGGTAGGGATGTTGTGGGCTTCATTCGTCATGCGCACAAGGATACCCCTGCCATCAACCCCAGGCACTCACCAGGGCATGCCCTGCTGCGGAAAAGAACCGAGCCCTTCCTGAATCATCATGCCAGGCATGCCCTGACGCAGAGGTCGAGCATCCTCTTCCTTAACCATACGGCTAGGCATGCCTGCGCGAGTAGAGCGAACTGCCGCGTGCTCGCAACATGCAGCCAGGCATTCCCTGACGGGCGAAAACGGCGCAATCAGCCGAAAAGAGCCGCCCAGGCCTGCCCTGACGCAGAGGCCGCGTTATTCCTTCCGCAAGCACTCGTGCAGGCATGCCTGCTCAGGAATAATCGCTTCTCCGACTCCAGATCGCCTCACCAGGCATGCCTTCGCGAGTGGAGTGAGCTGCCGCGCGCTCGCAACATGCAGCCAGGCATTCCCTGACGGGCGAAAACGGCGCAATCA
>SFLO01000002.1 GCA_004553405.1 Coriobacteriaceae bacterium | reverse complement strand
CGTTGCATCGCGCTGCTCGATACTCATCAGCGGGGGCACGGGCAGCGGCAAGACCACCCTGCTCAACGTCTTGGCAAGCGCCATCCCCGAAGAAGAGCGCATCATCACCATCGAGGACACCTGCGAGCTCTTGGTCCACAGGCAGCACAAGCACGTGCTGCGCCTGGAGGCGCGCAAGCCCAACGCAGAGGGCGCCGGAGAGGTGACGCTCGACGACCACCTCCGCTCTGCGCTGCGCAAGCGCCCCGACCGCATCATCATCGGCGAGTGCAGGGGGGCAGAGGCCTACACCATGCTCGAGGCCATGAACACCGGCCACGAGGGCAGCCTGACCACCATCCACGCCAACGACCCCGTCTCCGCCCTCACCCGCCTGGTCACCCTGGTGAAGCAGGGAGACCCGACCCTCTCCGAGGATACGGTGCGCTCCAAGATCGCAGCCGCGCTCGACTTGGTGGTGCAAGTGCAAAGGCTCAGCGACGGCAGCAGGCGCATCACCTCCATCGAGGCGATCGGGGACAACATCGACGGCCACATCCAGCACGAGCAGCTCTTCTACTTCGACAAGAGCTGCCCGGACGCAGCGCCAGCCCACCGGAGCTGCCGCGTGCAGCCCGGGCAGGTTCGTCAGCGCATCTGCGAGGCCGGCTATGTCTACGAGCCCGGCTGGTTCATCGACGAGCTGGAGGCGGCATGACAGGCGTTTTGTTCAACATCGCGAGCTTCTCCCTGGCAGTGGGGCTCCTGGCGGCATGCGCCGTGTTCGCAGTCCGCTTCCTCGGCATCCGCAAGGACCTCCAGGAAAACGAGGCCCACATGCTCTTCAAGCAGGCCATGAGCGCCGAGGCACAGCAGGAGCGCGTTGCCGCAGAGATACGCAGCCGCGAGCTGACCGGCCTCGAGGCGCGCCTGGCAGACGCTGGCCTCGCCATCAGCCCGCGCGCATGGCGGGTGCTCCAGACGGGCGGCGCCCTCCTCGCAGGGGGGCTCGCCTTCATGGCGAGCGGCGGATCCGGCGGCAACCCCGTCGCGGCAGGGCTCGTCGCCTGCGCCGCCTGCGCGGCGGTGCTGCTGGGCTCCGGGCGCTTCCTCCGCTCGAGGGCGCGCAAGCAGACCCTCCTGCTCGAAAAGCAGCTGGCGCAGATAGAGCTCCAGATCGCAGAGAACTCCAGGAGCGGCCTTTCGGTGGCGCGTTCGGTGATGGTATGCGCAGAGCTGGCCGACGAGCCCCTCAAGGGCCACCTGCGGCGCCTCTACAACGAGATCAGCTACTCAGACACCACGCTGGCCGAGGGCTTTGCGAACATGGCGCGGCGCACGGGCTCTGAAGACGTGCGCCTGCTCGCCCAGGTCATCGAGGTCCAGCAGCAGACGGGCTCGAACCTGGCAGAGGCCCTCGACTTCCTCCACGAGACGATCTCGAGGCGCCTGGAGATGAGGCAGTCGCTCAGGAGCTCCCTGGCCGAAACCCGCATCACGAAGAACATCGTCGCAGCAACCCCCTGGGCGATCTTCGCCTTGCTGGCCTTCTGCCCGGGCATCAAGATCTCCGGCTTTTGGGAGTTCTACAGCTCAAACCCGCTGGGATGGGTAGTCCTGGCCTGTTGCGCGGCGGCAGAGCTGGGGATACTCCTGCTCATCGGGCGCATGTCCAACCTGCAGCTTGACTAGGAGGCGAACGCCATGATCGGCACATCTGCACTGCTTGCCATCGCCGCTGCCGCCATCGCCGCGGGAATCGGGGTGCGGGCACTCATCTACAGGGCGTTCGAGAACAAGCGCCCCCAGCGGGGAAGGGATGCCTCGCGGTCGCAGCGCGCCGCCACGAGAGAGCGCCTGCTCAGCTCCATGAGCAGCCTGGGAGAGGCCGCCCCCGTCAAGGCGGAGAAGGCCGGCGCCCTGAGGGCCAAGCTGTCCCAGGCGGGCCTGCAGCTGGACGTGAACACCTGGCGCGGCATCCAGATCGCGAGCCTGTGCGCCGGGTTCCTCCTTGCGCTGGCCTCGCTGCTGCAGGGCCTGGAGGCTGCCCACGTGTTCGGCGCGGTCGTCGCCGCATGCCTGGGGAGCCTGTGCCCGCCGCTGCTGCTGAGCTCGCTCATCCGCGACAGGAGGAACCGCATCAAGCGGTCGATGGCATCCAACCTCGAGCTGCTCTCCATCACGGTGAGGAGCGGCTACCCGCTCGAGCGGGGCCTCAAGCTCATCGCCAACTCCTCGTCGGGGCCGCTCTCGGAGGAGTTCAGGCAGGTCGACGCTGACATCAACCTCCTGGGCATGAGCATGGAGCGCAGCCTGACGCGCATGGCCGAGCGCTGCAAGGTACCCGAGGTCTCGGCCTTCAGCGCGGCCCTCACGCAGGCAGCGCGCCAGGGTACCAGTATCTCGCGCGTGCTCGACTCCCAGGCGCGCCTTGCTCGCGCTGAGCACTATGCCGCCCTCCAAGAGAAGGTCAACAAGCTGCCGGCAAAGCTCGTCGCCCCCATCTTCGGGATCATGATGCTGATCATCGTGATCGCGCTCGTGCCACCGCTGTACGAGACGGTGCTGCTCTTTGCAGGCAGCTTCGACTCATCGAGTGTGCAGGCCGACGTCCTCACCGGCTAGCGCCTTCCTCCAACGCCACTCCCCACACGGCACCATCACAGAAAGCGAGGTCGCCATGACCACAAGACCCGCGGCGTCAAGGCCGCTTGCAGCACGCGCCGCCCTCGCCGCTGCGCTGGCGCTGCTCACGGCAGCGCTCCTCATGCTCTCGTGCACCCAGCCCGCGCTGGCCGGCTCGCTCGAGATCGGCGCAGACGGGAGCAGCGCCACCGTGGCCGCACCCCTCAGCGTCCGGTACCGGGCAGCAGATATGAAGAACGCGATGTGGAACCACGGGAGCTTCCATGTGTACTTCTTCCAGGGGGCCAGCGGCGTGGAGACGAGCCTCGTCAAGCGGAGGGGCTCCGACATCAAGACGAGCCAGGTGAGCCTGAAGTTCTCGCGGGGCGTCTCCTGGGCGAAGGTCCACGTGGCCGCGCTCGACGCGAGCAGCCCCTCCAACGGCGGCAAGAGCAAGCGCCTGAAAAGCGATTCTGGCGCAAACCTGAGCATGTCCACCTGGCTGCGCCAAGGGCGCAAGTTCTACGTGTGGATCTCTGAGACAGGGGGCGACTGCGGGGCCATCAGCCTGCGCGGCACGGAGAAGACAACGGTGTATGCAGGAGGGAGCACCTACAAGAACGTCCAGGCCATCACCCTCACCTCCCAACCTGCCTCAGACCACAGGACCCTGGGCGAGACGGAATCCGACTTCGACAGCGTCTTGAACATCCCGCTGCGCTGGGAGGGCAAGGAGGCCTCGCAGGTGCCCTTCCGCGCCATCAACTGCAGGGGTGTGGGCAACAACAGCAGCTATCACAGCTTCTACCGCATGAACTGGAGGCAATACAGCAGCGGCACCGCCTACAGCGGCTACTCCCCCTACAAGCTTCGCCACGGCACAACAAGCGCAAGCAACCTGTGGACATCTGTGAACCTGGCCTCCATCGGGATCACCACCGCCCCCACCTACACGGACGAAAGCCTCCAGGTGGAGACAGGCGATGTCTACCGCAACACGGACAGCTCGATCCTGTGCTGCCTGCGCAGGCCGAAGGAGCAGCTCAAGCTCGACACCGATGGCGGTGTGCTCAAGAGGGGAGGGGCGAGCTATTCGGGCAGCGCGGTCAACTACAAGCGCGGGTACTGCGACAGCACGGTAAGCCTGCCCAAGGAGGGCTTCAAGAAGGGGCGCGACGGCTCCTCGGAGGGCTACGAGCTCGCCGGCTACAGCTGGAAGAGCGGTACAAAGCGCAGCTCCTTCGACGCGGGTGCCCCCGCAAGCAGCACGGGCTTCGCCGCCTTCGACCAGGCTGCGCCCCAGCAGCTGACGCTCGACTCCCCCGTCGTCAGCCTCTGCAACAGCTGGCAGACGCCGAGCTTCGGCCCCGACAACCTCGCCGACGGCAAGAGCGCCCCGCTCAAATCGCCCAGCGTGGCCACCGTCACCTACCGCGCGCAGTGGAGGGCGCTCCCCTTTACCATCCACTACATCGTGAACGGGGCAGAGGTCGACAGCGAGGAGCTCCCCTACGACTCCCCCTACAGCCTCAAGGGCGCCCCCAGCGGCAGCGGGGGCTGGAGCGTACACACGCAAGACGGCGCCAGCGCCCCTGCCAGCGGCTACATGCCAGCCCAGGACATCTTCGCAAGCGCCGACACCCCTGCCGAAAACACCGTGCGCTACTTCGTCGACGGGAAGCTCGTCGCGTCCTACACCCTGCCCTTTGGGAGCGAGCCCCTTGCGACGACCTACGTCGACAGCAGCGCCGGAGGCATCGAGTACAACGACGACGGCGTCTGGCACACAGAGAGCTGCAGCTTCACCGCCAGCTACAAGGAGCACTACAACGTGCCCAAGCAAGTGCCCTGCGAGCACTACGTCGAGAACTGGCTCTGGGTGAACGGCTATTGGGTGAACGTCCCCACCACTGTGATCGTCGACGGCAAGCCCGTGACTCAGAACATCTACTACTACGTCAGCGGCTACTACGTCGACAACGGCTACTACGAGCACAGCTACGACCTGCAAGACGACTACAGCCCTTACAACACCCTCAGCTACAGCAGCAGCTTCGATGTGCCGGTCAACCCGCACGGGGGAAGCTGGCACGGCTGGTTCGAGGACAGCGCGCTCAGCACGCCCGCAGCGAGCAGCTACAGCCTGGGGCCGGGCGGCTCCCTCAGCTTCTACAGTTACACGACGCACAGGCTCTCCTACATCGTCAACGGCAGCACCCAGCTCGAGGAGGAGCGCCGCTACGGGGAGACGGTGAACCCCTATGCCCGCGGAGAGGAGCTGAACAGCTTTGGCGGCGAGCTCGAGCGCTGGTTCTCTGACGAGGCCTGCACGGCGCCCTGGGGCAAGATGGTGACCGTGGGGGCCGACGACCTGGCCTTCTACGGCTGCACGCGCCACAGCGTCCACTTCTGGATGGATGCGGGAAAGAAGGTCCCCCAAAGCGGAGACCAGCAGGAAGCCGGCGATGCAGATGAGGAAGCAGACACGGGCTCCACAGACGATGATCCCGAAGAGCTCGCATACTGCCGCTACGAGCTGAGCCTGCGCTACGGGGAGGTGCTCGAGCTCCCCAGCGGGGCGGCGGCGAGCGCGCAGCTCACCCGCCCGGGATGCGAGGACTGGGCCTCGAGCAACGGGAGGTGGTTCTCAGACGCAGCATGCAGCGTCCCTGCAAGCGGGGGCACCTGCACGGGAGACGCCGTCTTCTACTCCTACAACGTCGTGAGGCTGAGCTACGCCCTGAGCAGCTCCGCCGAACAGCTCGAGGAGTCTCGCAAGCTGTTCGACCAGGCCAGCTCCAAGCCCGTGAGCCTGGCCTCCTACCTGCCGGCACCGGCCCTCTACCGCTACGGGGAGCGCATCGCTCCCGGCGGGGACGGGTCGGTGTACTGGAGCACCTCTGCAGGGCTCACCCGCCGGGCAAGCTCCGTGAAGGGGGCCTTCCTGAACAAGGGGGCGAGCGGCAAGGCGCTCGAGGAGCTCACGCTCAACAGATCGCTCACCGCTTACAAGCACTGGGCCCAGAAGGCCTTCGACGGCATCGTTACGAACTAGAGGAGGAGAAGAGATGAGAACCGCGAGAGAAGAGAGCGCCTGCAGCAAGCCCAAGGGGAGAGCCGCCCTGTGCGTCGGCTTGGCCCTGGCGCTGGCAGCCGCACTCGCCCCGGCAGCCGCGGTCGCCGCAGGGAGCGGCGCGGCAGCCAGACAGGAGAGCGCGGCGGTGCTCGCCCAGGGCACCCTTGGAGAGGAGTCGTCCGTGCGCTGGACGCTTGCCGCCAACGGCAACCTGGCGCTTTCCGGCAGCGGGCGGGCGACAGCCTCCGAGGAGCTCTTCGACTGGGGGGACGAAGTCGTCGGCGTCTACGTCGGGCGCGAGGTCGAATCCCTGGGAAGCGAGCTGTTCAGCTGCTTTGGCAAGCTTGAGACCGTCGCCTTCGAAGAGGGCAGCGTGCTTTCAGAGATCGGCCCCGGGGCGTTTTCGAGCTGCTCGCGGCTCAGGCGCATCAGCATCCCCGCAAGCGTCCAGAGCATCGGGGCAGGAGCCTTCTACTGCTGCTATGGGCTCGAGCAGCTGGAGCTGGCGCCAGAAGGGTCTCTCAAAGACATCGGGGAGTCCGCCTTCAGCAGCTGCGAGAAGCTCGACGGCATCGTCCTCCCGCAGTCGCTGGAGAGCATCGGGGCCTACGCCTTCAACGGCTGCTCGTCCCTTCGGCAGCTGCGCGTCCCCGCAGGGGTGCGCAGCATCGGCGAGAGGGCCCTTGGGGACTGCAGCGCGCTCGAGACCTTCACGCTGGACAACCCCGCGGGCACGCAGCTCGCCCGCGACGCCCTCGCCGGCACGCCGCAAGTGCCCGCCACCAGCGAGATCGCCATCAAGGGGGTGCACGCTGCCGGCAAGGGCAAGCTGAAGGTCAGCTGGACCAAGGTGCCCGAGGCGAGCTCGTACAAGGTCGTCTTCAAGAAGAAGGGAGCCAAGAAAAGCCGCCAGCTCAAGCTGGGGGGCGGCGCGCGCACGGCCACCCTCAAGGGCCTGGCACGGGGCAAGCGCTACCAGGTGCAGGTAATCGCCTACAGCCAGGGCAAGAGCATGTGCCTGAGCCCGGCGCGGCTCTCCCCCAAGGTGCGCTGACAAAAGCAAGGGGTCGTGCCCCCCTGAACCGCACACCCAAGACCCGGAACCCGCTCGCTCGAATTCCAGATCCCGGGCTGCGGTCCCTGCGGGCGCGACCCCTCTCTCATAGTCCCCGGCAAGGGGCAGGCGCTACTTGTTTGCCGCCTCGAAGGCCCTCATGAAGTCGACGAGCGCCTGTACGCCCTCGATGGGCATGGCGTTGTAGATGCTGGCGCGCATGCCGCCCACAGAGCGGTGGCCCTTGATGTTCTCGATGCCGGCGGCCTTGGCCTCCTTGACGAACTTGGCGTCGAGCTCTGCGTCCCCGGTGACGAAGGGCACGTTCATGAGGGAGCGGTCGCCCTTGGCCGCGGTGGCGGTGTAGAAATCGGTGCTGTCGAGGTAGTCGTAGAGCAGGGCCGCCTTGGCCTCGTTGATCTTCTTCATGCCCTCGAGCCCGCCCTGGGACTTGATCCACTTGAAGACCTTGCCGCAGATGTAGATGCCGTAGCACGGCGGGGTGTTGACCATGGAGTCTGCCTCGGCCATGGGCTTCCAGCGCATGATGGTGGGGGTGTTCTCGATCCACTCGCCCTTGAGGAGCTCCTCCCTCACGATGACGATGACGACACCCGCAGGGCCGATGTTCTTCTGCACGCCGCCGTAGATGACGCCGTACTTGGAGACGTCCATGGGCTCGCTGAGGAAGCAGCTCGACACGTCTGCAACCAGGGGCACGTCGCCGGTGTCCGGCAGCTTGTGGTACTTGGTGCCGTAGATGGTCTCGTTCTCGCAGATGTAGACGTAGTCTGCCTCAGGGTCGAGCTCGAGCTCGTCGACGTTGGGGATGTAGCTGAAGGTGGCGTCCTCAGAGCTGGCGACGCAGCGGGCGTTGCCCAGCAGCGCAGCCTCCTTGAAGGCCTTCTTCGACCAGCTGCCGCTGACGATGTAGTCGGCCTTGCCAGAGCCGGTCATGAGGTTCATAGGGACGCCGGCAAACTGCAGCGTGGCGCCGCCCTGCAGGAACATGACCTTGTAGTTGGAGGGGATGTCGAGCAGGTCGCGGAGGTCTGCCTCTGCCTCCTCGATGATGCCCTTGAAGGCGGCGGAGCGATGGCTCATCTCCATCACGGACATGCCCGTGCCGCGGTAGTCGAGCATCTCGGCGGCAGCTTCACTCAAAACGGATTCCGGCAGCACGGCGGGGCCGGCTGAGAAATTGTACACGCGTGCCATGGTTAGGCCCTTCTTCTTTGATGGTGTGTGGTGGGGTCTGCATCGCAGCGCCCAGAGGCGGACCCCTGTTTGGCGGCTTGCGGGTGCGCTTGCTACCTTAGCGCAAAAACAAAGGTGCAGGGGCCAGCACCGGACCCCTGCACCTGCAAAACCGATCATGCGCGACGCTTCGGGGCGCCTGCGGCTACTCCTTGTAGCTCACGACCTTGGGCTTGATGATGCCGTAGCCGCCGTTCGCACGGCGGTAGACCACCTGGACCTGATGCTCGTCTTGGTCGAAGTAGACGTAGAAGTCATGGCCCAGCAGGTCGATCTGCACCAGCGCGCGCTCCATGGTCATGGGCTCCATCTCGATGACCTTGTCGCGCACCAGCAGGTCGTCGTCCTCGCCGATCTCCTCGACAGGGGGGAGCTCGATGGCGTCGATCTCCTCGATCTCCATGCGCTTGATGGTGCCGCGGCCGCCGCGGCGGTCGACCACGCGGGTCTTGTACTTGCGCAGCTGGCGGGCGACCTTGTCAGAGGCGGCGTCGATGGCCGCGTACATGTCATCTGCAGACTCGCTGACGCGAATCACCGCGCCCTTGGCATAGACGGTGACCTCGCAGGTGTTGGAAACGGGGTTCGCGGGATTGTGCGCGGTGCGCAAGACGACCTCGGTGTCCATCGCTGCGGCCTCGAACACCTCGAGGGAGCGGCCGATCTTCTCGTCGACGTAGGCTTTGAGGGAGGGGGTTACGGTGGTTTTGCGTCCGGTGACTGTGATGCTCATGGTTACCTCCTACAATCCAAGATCGGATCTATGTCCACGGGCGGCACACTGTGCGCACCCGGTGGCTTCTCAATGCGGACACCGCATTACGAGGCGTTCTTCTTGGTACCAGTATCCTCCTTTGCAGCGCCCGCGGGCTTGGGATCGAACTTCTGGGGCAAATCGTCAACTTGCAGCGCGCCGGGGAGCAGGGTGCTGCCCTGGTTGCCCAGCCACTTGGCGACGACGACCTTCAGGGTCCCGTCTGTGGTGATAGCAGACACCGCGCCTGCCACGGCATCTGCAAGCTCCTGGTTGCCGGCAGCGGTGACCGCGTACACCGGAGAGACGTCGTTGACGCTGAGGAAGTCGACGCGGACGATGTCCGAGTAATCGCGTGCGTAGTAGGAGCCAATCACGGCATCGGCCACCAGGTAGCTGTGCTCGCCCCTCTCGAGGGCGGCGAAGGCCTCCTGCATGGTGGGGGTGACGCTCACAGCGTCGACGCCGAGCGCCTCCTGGACGGTGAGCGCCGCGGCAGAGGACCCCTGGACAAGGACGGGCTCCTTGCTCAGGTCTGCCGATGCGACGTTGTCAGGGAGGTTCTTGACGAGGCAGAAGAGGGAGAGGCCGTCGTTGATGTAGGCATCCGAGTAGCTGAGGTCCTTGCTCGCCCCGGTCTTCTTCGCGCTCAGGGCGACGTCGACCGTGCCGTCTGCCACAGCGGTCTTCCCATCGGCCCCCACGTCGACGATGCGCAGCTTGCAGCCGAGCTTGTCTGCGAGCGAGGCGGCCATGTCGACATCGAAGCCGATAACCTCGCCGCTGGCGTTGGTGCCGCCATAGGGGGAGTTCGAGCCGTTGATGCCAACGGTGAGGATCCCGTCTTGGATGACGGTGCCGGCAGACAGGGTCGACGTCTGCTCGACCTGCGGCTCTGTCGCCGTTACCATGCCCAACTGACTTTGGACCTGCGAGCACCCGCCCGCACCAAATGCCGCCGCAACGCACAGCGCCGCAGCACAGGCAGCGGCAGCCAGCTTCTTGGCAAGGGACCTGTTGCTTCGACTCGACACGCTCAACCTCCAACGCACCCTTTGAGGACCAGCTGGAACTCCTCCCAACTGACCTGGTATTTGACCCCACACTCGCGCACCGGGACCTTTGCTTCAGCCACGGCCATGGCCGCGGCCCCACTCCGGCCCTCTCGCCCCGGGGACCCTTTGCCCCCTTGTCAAAGGCGGTGCGACTTACCCCTAGAACGCGCCATGCTCACCGAGCCGCCAGGCCCGGCTTACGTGGATCCTTTCGACCGCGTCTGCCTTGGACTAGGGCGGTTTCCCACCCGCAACCACAGACTTGGGAGGAGCTGGGAAGAGTGTAGCACAGGCCCAATTCGCTCCCTGCCGAACGGGGCTCGCCTAGAGGTTGTACATGAACTTGAAGACCTCCTCGCGCTGGATCTGGATCTGCACGCCCAGCTCCTCGGCGGTCTTCTTGAGGGCATCTTGCACGGTGTTGAAGTCTGCCGTCTCCTCGTCGAGCGCCACCTTCATGGTCATCGAGAAGATGTCGTCGATGACGGTCTGGCGGATGTCGTAGATGTTGGCGTTGTTGGCAGCCAGGGTGGTGCAGACGCCGGCGATGATGCCGGTGCGGTCTGCGCCCAAGACGGTGACGACGGTGTTAAGTGCCATGGGATGCTCCTTGCGCTCTTCAGAGGGCGGTCGAATATCTCGCCATGATAGCGCAAGGGCGCCCCTGCTTCGGCGCCGTGCCGCAGGCCGGGCGCCGAGCGTGTCCCCGCAGCCTAGCGGCACAGCGCCAGGCCGATGCCCTCGAGAATGGGAATGATGTCGCGCACGGGCTGGCGGTCGTAGTCCTTGATCTCCTCGTCGAGCTGCTCGTAGGGCACGAGGAAGGGCGAGGTGCGCTCCTCTGCGTTGCGCGGGCCGGGCGTCCAGCCCGCGGCGAGCCTCTCGCTCATCCAGCGCCTGTGCTCGATGTAGGCCAGGTACTCGACCTCCGGCTCGGGGATCTCTGTGACGCGCTCCGCCGGGTCGCACAGCTCCAGCGGAACCATGCGCAGGCCCAGGCGGTCGACCTTGTCGACGATGGCGCGGGCTTGGGCGTAGTTCGAGTCCTGCAGGTCCTGGGGCTGCTCGTCGAAGCTCTCGTAGTCCGGGATGCGCTCGTCTTCCTTGATGTGGCGTTTGTAGCGGTTGAACAGCTCGCGGGCGATGAGCCCGATGCTGCCGTAGATGCCCTGCGACTGCCGGTACATCTGCAGATCGTGGGCGTCGAGGAAGCCGAAGTGCTTGAAGGTGCCCATGAGGTAGTCGCGCACAGAGGGCTCGGGAAAGAGGCCCTCTGTGATGCGGGCGAGGCCCAGCTCCTCCCCCAGGGGGATGATGTCGTCTTCAGGGCAGATCTTGTGGGCGATGATGCTGCCTCCCGGCCCGTAGGCGAAGAAGGGCCACTCCCCCACTGCCAGCTCGGGGCCCGTCGCCGTGGTGATGCTGCGGCCGGTGGACAGCTCATAGCGCAGGGCGGCCAGGTAGCCCAGATCGACCTCCAGGGGCGTGGGCGCCAGGCGCTCGCCCTCGCCGGCGGCGGGCAGCGTCGCGGCGCGCGAGGCGGCGCGCCCCCTACCCTCGAGTATCTCCGCGCGGCTCAGGTGGGGCTCCTCGCTCCCCTGCCCGGCTGCCGCCCCCAGGCCCAGCGACTGCGGGAGGTCGCGGAAGAGGGCGTCGTAGTAGGTCTTGGCGCGGGCCTCAGGCTCGCCGTCGCCCAAGCCGCTCGACATCTCGAAGTCGATCACGGTGGCGCGGATGTCCTCCGGGTCGGGCCCGTAACGCTTCACGCAGACGTTGGCCGCGCGCAGGTCGCGGTGGAAGATGCCCCTCTCGTGCATGTTGGCTGCTTGGCACAGCACGTCGAACATGATCTTGGCGTTCTCCTTGGCGCGCTCGAGCGTGCCCAGCGGGTGGAGCGGCTTCAGGCCGGCGAGCTGCATGCCGCCGCTGTTCAGGGCCGTGAGCTGCGAGAGCAGGTCGGCCGTCGACTCGCTGATGTGCGGCGCCACCTTGCTACCGCGCACGCGGCCGCCCACCTCCGGGATGCCGGCCCCGCAAAAGATCGCGTCCTCGAGCGAGATGCCGGCGTCCTCCTCGATGATGACCGGGGAGTCGGGCGCGTCCGCCTCCGTGATGCGCCCGGTAAGCAGCTCGAAGACGCGCGGCCCCACGTCGATGAGGCCGTTGCGCGCGAGGGTGGCCGTCTCCATGCCGTAGCGGCGCGCCTGGTCCTTCGAGAAGACGACCGCGATGGCATCGTGGACGATGCCGTCGAAGGCCTCGTAGCTGCCGCGGTAGATGCGCTTGACGCCGGAGGAGACCAGGGGCTGGACCCCCTCCTCGGCGCGGAACACGCCGCGGCGGCCCTTGAGCACCGGGTTGGCCGGGGTGCCCTCCAAGGCGGCGAATCGGTTGGGCAGCGCAGGCGCCGCGTCTACTGTGGCAGTCCGCACTGCCTCTCCTCTCTCACAGGGGGCGCTTCGGCCCCTCCCAGCGGGTGCGGGCGGGCGGCCCTACAGAAGCTCGAACTGCGATGCGCCCAAGAAGAGCTGGTCGCCGCGCATGGCCACCACGCGCGTGGCCACCTCGAAGGAGTAGCCGCGCGCCTTGAAGGCCTCCACCAGACCGCTGCTGCGGCCGGGCATCACCAGGTAGCGCTCGCCCGTGCCCTTGCCGCGGCGGATGAACGAGCCGTTCTTCGAGCCCAGGTCGATGAGCAGCAGCTGGCCGTCGATGATGTAGACGCCCAGGTGACGCGCGCTGTCTGCGTCGAGCAGGGTCGCGTAGTGGTGACGGTGGTCCTCCTCGGCGGCGTGGTTGCTCACATGCTCGGGCACGTCTCCCAGGTCGGCGGCGTCCGGCACGCCCTGGTACTCGCGCCCGAGCACCATGACCAGGCAGTCCTCGAGGGGGGCGTCGCCCTCGCGGCCCAGGTTGACGGTGGCCACGATGTCGGTCGAGCCGCCCTCGTGGATGCGCGTGAGCACGGCGGTGCCGCTGCCCTGGCGCAGGCGCGGGTCGGCGCTGAGCGCGTTGAGCGCATCGGTCGACACGGCGACCTCGGTATGCGAGAAGTACTGGGGGCGCGCGTTCTCGGGCCCGTAGAGGGCGCAGGCGACGAGGTTCCAGATGAGCTGCTCCTTGGGCTCGAGCCATGCGGGCAGGCCGCGGTAGCCCTGGGAGTGCTTGATGCGGTAGAGCTCGTCGAGGGGCGCCGCCTTGAGCTGGGCCGCTTGGGCCAGCTGCTCGTCTGTGGCGCCGAAGAACTTGGCGGCATAGGAGTTGTAGCAGCTGTAGACCAGCTCGTTGAAGCGCTCGCAGACCTCGCGGTGGTACCCGGCGGAGAGGAACTCCTGGTAGAGGGCGTCTCCCAGGTCGAGCACCTTCTCCTCGTCCTCCCACAGCTCCATCGCGAACAGCGGCGAGCTCTCCTTGACGATCCACAGGGGCAGCAGCTCGCGATAGGCGGCCATGCCCTGCCCGTAGAGCCCCGCGATGCTGCGGTAGAAGCTGTTGGCAGAGCGCGCCTCCTCGAGCACCTGGCGGTGCTCGTCGAGCACGCGCTCGTCAGAGGGCACCAGCTTCTCCAGCGCGGCGATCCCCTTGTCGAGCGCGGGCGGGCAGTATTTCTCGAAGACCTCGAGGGCCTCTTGGGTGGACTTCTCGTTGAGGCGCAGGGCTGTGTTGTCGCTCCAGTCCTTGGTGGCCTTCTCGTACACCGGCAAGGCGATGGAGCCCGGGTGCTCCGCGGTGATCTGGAAGCTGAGCATGTTGATGTTGAACAGCCAGCGGTCGATGTCCTTCATCTTGGTGGAGGGGTTGCTGCGGTGCTCGTACAGCTTGTTGCGCAAAACGAGGATGGGCGTGCCCATGGGTGCCTGCCTTTCCTGTTGAAGTATGTCCAGAGGGATTCTAGCGCACTCCCCCGCTGCGCGCGCCGCCGCAGGGCGGGCCGGGCGCACATGCTCCACAGGACAAACACGGCCCCGCACCCCGATGATTGCTACAATTGACTGTTAGTGCAGCCGCGATGCGACAGAAGGGAGGCTCGCCCCATGGAAGCAGCAGATCCCCGCAGCTTCGAGGTCTTCATCAGCTACAAGAACTCCGGACCAAACGGTGAGCGCACCCTCGACGCAGAGCTCGCCTTCGCCCTCCACAAGCAGCTACAGGAAAAGGGCATCCGGTCCTTCTGCAGCACCCTGAGCCTCGCCAAGATGGGCCAGGGCGCCTACAAGGACGCCATCAACCAGGCACTCGACGCCGCCCGAGTCATGGTGGTGGTGGGCACCAGCACAGACCACATCATGAGCCCCTGGGTGAAGTACGAGTGGGGCTCCTTCCACGACGACCTCCTCACCGGCCGCAAGCAGGGCGGAACCCTGTGCAGCTTCATCGCCGGCATGAACCCTAACGACCTCCCCCGCGAGCTGCGCGGCTACGAGTCCTTCCTTGTCGAGCAGGGCGGACGCGAGCTCATCGTCGAGTTCATCCAGGCCGCGCTCGAGAACAAGGTCGAGCTGGGCTATGCGGGCACCAAGCCCGCGGGTGGGCGCTCCCAGGCAGGCGGCCTGGTCAACGCAGAGGACCCGGACCCCGCACACGGCAGCGCGCGCCCCGCCAAGAAGGGCAGGCGCGGCGCCGTCATCGGCATCATCGTCGCCATCGCGCTTGTCGCCGGCTGCATCGGCGGCTACGCCTTCTACCGCCACCAGGCAGACGCCGCCGAGCAGGCGCGCATCGCCGAGGAGCAGGCCCAGAAGGCGGCAGAGGAGGAGGCCCGCAGGCAGTGGGAGGAAACCCACTCCACCTACACGGTGCTCTACCTCGAGAAGGGCAGCAAGAAGGTCCTCAAGGCACAGCTGGTGGTGGAAGACGCAGAGGTCGGCAAGAGCGTCACGCTCAGCGCGCCCAATGTCAAGGGCTACGAGCTGGTGTCGTCCAAGACCATCAAGCTCACCGTCGCCAAGGACGACAAGGACAACAAGGTGGTCTTCTACTACGCCAAGCCCGCCGAGGAAGAGCCCGAGCCCAGCACGGGCAGCGGCAGCGACAACGGCGGCGGCAGCTCGAGCACCGAGCCCGAAGAGCCCGGCTTCATCATCGACGGCAACCTCTAGCCTGCATACCTGCATCTACCGAGAAAACAAAGGCGGGGCGCCTGCGAAGGGCGCCCCGCCTGGTTCATCGGTGCATAAGCCCGGGCTTAGTCGCCCATGTTGTCGCGGTAGCGGCTGTACGCCTGGACGCGAGCCTCGTCGACGTTGACGGTGGACAGGGGGTCGAAGGTCTTCTCCTCCTGCTCGCGGGCATCGAAGCGCTTCTTGCCGTCGATGACCACCTTCTGCTTGATGAGCTCGCCGTTGTCATCGAGCTTGAAGCGCATCTCGACAGGGACGCTCAGGTCGCCCTTGGCAACGTAGAGGCCCTCGGAGTCGCGAGTGACCTCCCAGGTGATGTTGTCTGCGGTGATGATCTTGTGAGGATTCTTCTCCATATGCTCGCGCAGGTCGACAGACGCGAAGGCTGCGACGCGGTACTCGGGAGTGGTGCCCTTGGCTTCAGGGTCGAGCGTAACGGCTGCAGGACGGAAACACATGATTATTCCCCCTTTATCGAAATGAACAGGCCGATGCCTGCACAGGTCCTTCTCCCCAAGGAGCCCGATGCGGCACATGCATCAGTACTCGCGTGCTGATGCGTCTATTCTATAGCAAGCGGGCCCGTCTGGAGAATGCCGCGCGAGTCAAACCGCAGCTCGGGGAAAAGCGTGCAAACAGCGCGGGTGAAGGTGGTAGGGGCGGAGGGGTTCGAACCCTCATTCCCGAAGGAGGCGGATTTTAAGTCCGCTGCGTATGCCTGTTCCGCCACGCCCCCATATGTGCGCGCCGCACTCTGGCGGCGCAGGCAAGCCCGGGCCCTAGACCTCGGCTCTGAAGATGATGTCGAGGATATCGTAATACCAGGTGTGCGGGGGCTCGATCTTCGAGCCGTCAACCTGGGAGGGCATGTCGCCGCTGCCAGAGTCGTCGCTGTTGACCACCACGGTGGCCTTCTCGTCGTCTTTGACCCAACCGTACTCCTCGCGGGCCTGGTTCTCGACGCCCTCGTCTGTCTCGAGCTGCTTGTTCTCGGCGTCGATCTTCTCGTTGCGCTGGTTGACGGCGTCGAGCTCTGCCTGGAGGGTCTGCTCCTGGCGCAGGGCCTGGTAGTAGGTGCAGCCCATGGGGTAGAGCACCGCGGCCGCCACGATCAGCAGGGCGATGACTCCGAAGAGCACGCGCAGGCCCAGCCCCATGTTGAGGAAGTTGTCCCTCACCGTCTCGATGAAGCTGCGCTTCTCGGTCTCCTTGGCGCTCTTGTCGCGCGCCTTCTCCTTCTGCTGCTGGTCCTTGCTGGCGGTGCGCTTGGTGACGGTGCGCTTGGACGTGCCCTTCTTGGGGTCCTTGCCAGAGCCGCCCTTCTCCTGCTTGCGGGCACGCTGCTGCTCGGCGGTGGCTGCCGCCGCTGCGCGCACCTGCTCTCGCAGGGTCCTGCCGTGTGTGTTTCTGGGTTCGTCTGGCATGTGCTCGTCTTCAGTTGGGGTCTTGGAACAGGCAAGGATTGTAGCACGCCGCCGCCCGCCGCCCGCGCGGCGTGCGGCGCCCCCGCGAAAGCCTCCACACAGCTTTCACGGGCACAAGAAAAAGGGGGCGGGGCAGCCCAACGGCCGCCCCGCCCCCTTTGTGCTTGCGGTATGTGCCGGCTAGCCCTTGATGCTGTAGAAGGCGTCGTTGCCCGCGTACTCTGCGGCAGCGCCCAGCTCCTCCTCGATGCGGATGAGCTGGTTGTACTTGGCAACGCGGTCCGTGCGGCAGGGAGCGCCGGTCTTGATCTGGCCGGCGTTGACGGCAACAGCCAGGTCAGCGATGGTGGTGTCCTCAGACTCGCCGGAGCGGTGGCTGATGACGCAGGTGTAGTTGTTCTTCTTGGCGAGCTCGATGGCCTCGAGGGTCTCGGTGAGCGAGCCGATCTGGTTGAACTTGATGAGGATGGCGTTGGCAACGCCCAGCTCGATGCCCTTCTTCAGGCGCTCGGGGTTGGTGACGAAGAGGTCGTCGCCCACCAGCTGCACGCGGTCGCCGATGCGCTCGGTGAGGAGCTTCCAGCCCTCCCAGTCCTCTTCTGCCATGCCGTCCTCGATCGAGACGATGGGGTACTTGTCGACCAGGTTCTCCCAGTAGTCGACCATCTCGGCGCTGGTGAACTCGCGGCCCTCGCCTGCCAGGACGTACTTGCCGGTTTCGGCGTTGTAGTACTCGGTGGATGCGGGGTCCATGGCAAAGCGGATCTGCTCGCCGGGGGTGTAGCCGGCGCGCTCGCAGGCCTCCGTGATGAGCTGCAGGGGCTCTTCGTTGGTGGCGAGGTTGGGGGCGAAGCCGCCCTCGTCGCCCACGCCGGTGGACAGGCCGCGCTCCTTGAGGACCTTCTTGAGGGTGTGGTAGATCTCTGCGCACCAGCGCAGGCCCTCGGCAAAGGTCTCGGCGCCCACGGGCATGATCATGAACTCCTGGATGTCGACGGTGTTGTCCGCATGGGCGCCGCCGTTGAGGATGTTCATCATCGGAGTGGGGAGCAGGTGGGCGTTCACGCCGCCGATGTAGCTGTAGAGGGTGAGCTCGGTGGACTCGGCTGCAGCCTTGGCCACGGCGAGCGAGGTGCCCAGCACCGCGTTGGCGCCCAGGTTGCCCTTGTTGGGGGTGCCGTCGAGGTCGAGCAGGGCGGCGTCGATGCCGCGCTGGTCGGTGGCCTCCATGCCCAGCAGGGCGTCGGCGATCTCCTCGTTCACGTGGTCGACGGCGCGCTGGACGCCCTTGCCCAGGTAGCGGGGCTCGTCGGGGTCGCGCAGCTCGACGGCCTCGAAGGCACCGGTGGACGCGCCGCTGGGGACGGTGGCGCGGCCGAAGGAGCCGTCGTCCAGGGTGACCTCGACCTCGACGGTGGGGTTGCCGCGGGAGTCGAGGACCTCGCGCCCGTAGATATCGATGATGGTGCTCATGGGAGCTCCCTTCTCAGTGTGTGCACATACAGGCACCAGTGTAGCAGCGACCCCCAGACAGCGCAGTCTCCCGCCTGTCCAGGGGTCGCAATTCTTCCGCTGCAGCAAGGGCGGCGGCTAGATCTTGAGGTACTTGCGCATGGCAAGCAGCGATCCGAGCGCGCCGACGACCACACCGGCCGCAAGCAGCACCAGGTAGATCATCGTGTAGACGCTCGGGTCGATTGCCAGGGGCAGGAAGGTCACCATGGTAGCCAGCTTGGGCATGACGGCCGCCCTCACGATGCTGATGCAGATGATGGCGAGCAAGGCGCCCACCAGGGCCTGCAGCA
>SFLO01000134.1 GCA_004553405.1 Coriobacteriaceae bacterium | reverse complement strand
CTGGTTTTTGCGCTGTTGGTTGCTGTTTGCCACCCCCAACAGCAACCAACAGCGTAGTTTCCCCCGCAAAACAGCAACCAAAGCCGAACTTCTCGCGCGCCGGGTTGCGTAGGGTAGCGCCGACGGCGCGCTCGAAGGCTGGCGGGCGCTGCGGTTGCGGGCGCGCACTTTTGCATCTTTTTTACACCCAGGCTCCTATACTCTGCAGCCGCCAGGGAAGCGTCTCGTCGAGGGAGGCAGAGATGACCGGGGTCAAGAACAGGAATGCCATCGTCGTGGGCTGCGGGGTCTTCGGCTCTGCGTTTGCCAGCGCGCTTTCGCGCTCTGGGTGGAACGTCACCGCGATCGACATGCGCGAGGAGGCCTTTGAGGAACTCGACGACGACTTCGACGGGGAGACGGTGACCGCAGACGGCAGCAGCGCCAGCGTGCTCGAGGAGTGCGGCATACGCAACGCGGGCCTGCTGGCAGCCCTCACCGAGCACGACGCCACCAACCTGCTGGTGGCAGAGCTCGGCAGCGAGATCTACGGGGTGGAGCGCGTGATCCCCCGCATCGAGGACGAGAGCCTGCTCAGGCTCCTCGACGAGCTCAACGTCGACCCCTTGTGCCCCCACCTGGTGTGCTTGGAGCACCTCTCGTCCAGCTTGGGCCTCAAGAGGGCAGGGGGCTCGCGATGATGCGCGTGGCGATCGTGGGCGGGCACACCCGCGCCGACTACCTCATCGGCGCCCTGCGGGACAGCGGCAACCGCGTGCTCGCCGTCAACGCCGACAAAGCCTGCTGCCACTTCCTAGCCAGCCGCCACGACATCGACGTCGTGTGGGGCGACGGCACGCGGCTCAAGGTGCTGCGATCGGCGGGTATCGCGGGCTTCGACGCCGTGGTCGCGCTCACCAGCAGCGATGCGGACAACCTCGTCATCTGCCAGCTCGCAAAGCGCTTCCTCGACATCCCCCTGCAGCTGTGCACGGTGGTCAACCCCGAGAACGTGGGGATCTTCCGCCGCCTGGGGCTGACCGCGGCTATCAGCGGCACCGCGGCGCTCTCGCGCGCCATCGAGGACGCCGTGGCCAGCACCACGGGCCCCTTCAACCTGGGCGTGCACGCGGGCTGGGGCAGCGAGCTCTTCGAGGAGGAGGGGCGCGGCGAGCTGCGCGCATCCGCTGCCGTCACCAGTGCCTTCCACCGCGCCAAGAAGGTGTAGCGCGCCATGCCTCGCACGTTCGCGCAGCGCATCGAGAAGCCCCTGAACACCGCTGCCCACCGCCGCCGCGCCCAGCGCCGGGGCCTGCTGCGCTCGCATCCGCGCACGCGCATCACGGCTCCCATGGCCCGCTACATCGGCACCGCCGCCATACTCCTGGGCGCAGCGGAGCTGCTGCCCCTGGGTGTGTTGCCCTTCTACCCTCAAGAGCAGGCCTTCGCGCCCTGCTTTGTATTCCCCGCCCTGGTAACGATGGCTGCGGGCTACCTGCTGCGCATCACGCGGGGGCAGGGCAGCGGCTTTTCGCAGCTGGAAAGCGGGGAGGCGGCCGCCTGCACCCTGCTGGTGTGGGTGGGCGCCATCGCAGCCTATGCCGCCCCGCTGGTGCTGTGCGGCGCGCTCAACCCCGTGCAGGCCGCCTTCGAGGCCACCAGTGGGCTCACCACCACGGGTCTGAGCATCGTCGACCCAGACTCCCAGCCCCACATCATCCTCATGTTCCGCAGCCTCATGCACTACCTGGGCGGCGTCGGCCTGGTGCTGGTGCTCACCTGCCTGGTGAGCCGCAGCGGCGGGCTCAAGGCCTACAACCTGGAGGGACACACCTACAAGGTGGTGCCCGGCTCCAGCGCCCGCACCGCTCGCGCCATCCTGCTTGCCTACACGGGCATCATCGTGCTGGGGGCGCTGGCGCTGTGGGTGGCGGGGACGGGCCCCTTCGACGCGCTCAACATCGCCATCTCCGCTACCTCTACCGGCGGATTCGCCACGCATTCCAGCAGCATCGCCTACTACGACAGCGCTACGGTCGAGGCTGTCTGCGTGGTACTGATGCTCCTGGGCGCCACCAACTTCCTGCTCATCTTCATGCTGATGCGCGGCCGCCTGCGCGCCTTTCTCAGCCACGTCGAGACGGCTGTGCTCGCCGGCATCGTGACCGCTGCCGCCGTGGCCATCGCCGCCCTGTTCGTGCTAGACGGGGTGTATCCCGGCTGGGCCGAAGCCCTGCGGCACAGCCTCTTCCAGGTGGTGGCGGTCATCAGCTCAGCGGGCCTGCAGACCATCCCCTCGTATGCGGGCCTGGCCCCCAGCGTGCTCTTCATCTTCGTCGCCCTCATGTTCGTGGGCGGAGAAGCGGGCTCCACCTCTGGCGGGAT
Organism: Coriobacteriaceae bacterium; assembly: GCA_004553405.1. GTDB lineage: Bacteria > Actinomycetota > Coriobacteriia > Coriobacteriales > QAMH01 > W2P13-069. Next base: position 1,139 of record SFLO01000134.1, on the reverse strand, counting down.
GAAGGTCTACCGCGTTGCGCTGGCGGCGCGCGGGCTGTACTGGGAGCTGCGAGAGCGCTACGGTGGCGGCAGGCGCGTGTTCAGCTGCAAGGTCAACCGCTTTGGCAAGCGCACGGCCTGCACAGAAGACGAGCTGCGCGGCGTCGAGGCCTTCGTGGTTGTGTATGTGCTGATCTTTGTCGCGGGGAGCTTTGCCTTCACCCTGTGCGGCGCAAGCGTGCAAGACGCCGTGTTCGACTTTGCCTCGTGCCTGGGTAACACGGGGGTGGGCATCGGCTTTGTGAGCGCCTCGTCCAGCCCGGCGGTGCTGTGCGTAGGCATCGCGGGCATGGTGCTGGGGCGCCTGGAGATCGTGACGGTGGCGGTGGGGCTGTGGAGCCTCGCGCTGGGTTTGGAGAGGGGAGCAGATCATGAGCGATGACCTGAGGAGGCTCGGCCGCAACCTGGCGGTGCTGGGCCTGCTGTACGCTGCGGGGATGGCGGCGGTCTACGGCTTCTCTTTGATGAACGTGAGCACGCTGGTGATCTTTCCCGTGTTCATCTTGGGCATACTCGTCGCCTGCCTTGAATCCGACTCCGGCATCTGGGGCGCGGTGCTGGGCGTGCTCTACCTCGTCTCGTACGACCTCTTCTTCACTGTGCCCTACTACGAGCTCAAGATCATCTCGCGCACGGACATCATCGCGCTCGTCCTCTTCTTGCTGGTGGCCCTCATCATGAGCAGCGTGACGCACCGCATGCGCGTGCAGGTGGAGGTGGCGGAGCGCAACGCCCTCATCATGGGGCGGCTCAACAAGCTCAGCGCCGGCCTCATCGACAGTCGCTCCTCGCAGGGGGCGTGCAGCTACGCGCAGGACTTCCTCACCCGCGCGCTGGGCCGCGATGTGCGCCTGGTGCTGGGAGAGCCTGCGGCGGAGCTGGGCCAGGCGGCGCGCGACTGCTACCAGGGCAACCTGCCCGCCGGCTACGGCGTGCCCGGCTACCGCGGCTGCACCACGCGCTACCTGCCGCTGAGCACGCGCGGGCGCGTCTACGGCGTGGCGGCCATCGACTGCGCCAAAGGCGAGCTCGACGCCGCGGGCAGCTCGTTTGCGGGCTCGGTGCTCTCGCAGACGGTGGTGGCCATCGAGCGCAACGAG
>SFLO01000133.1 GCA_004553405.1 Coriobacteriaceae bacterium | reverse complement strand
GCCTACCAGCTGGGCCGCAGCCTGCAGTAAGGAAAGGCGAACAAACGCCCCCTTCTCCTACGTCATCTCGAGTGGAGGCAGACAAACGCCCCCTTCTACGTCATCTCGACCAAGCGAACGAAGTGAGCGCGTGGAGAGATCCCCGGGAGAGCCGCAACAACCAGACCCGCATCCACCGGGCTCCGCGGTTGCCGGGGAGCCGCCGCGCTCTGCGCAAAAACCCTGGGCGCGCGCTGCGCGCCCTCCAGTTAGGGGCGGCGCGACGCGCCGCCAGCGCTTGTGTGAACCTGCGGCGGCTGCCAGGGCTGGTGTTGCCCCGTGGACACGGCCCTCGGTCTCGCGGCTCGGCCGGAGACCTCTCGACTCCGCGGCTTATGCCGCTCCGCTCGAGGTGACGGAAGGGGCTTGATTCCTACGTCATCTCGACCAAGCGAACGAAGTGAGCGCGTGGAGAGATCTCCGGGGGAGCCGCTGCAACCGGGGCCGCATCCACCGGGCTCCTGCAGGTTCTAGGCCGCCGCGAGCTGCGCGAAAGCGCTGGGCGCGCTGTGCGCGCCCTCCAGTTAGGGGCGGCGCGAAGCGCCGCCAAGACGATCGTACCCGTGGCGGCTGCCAGGGCTGGTGTCGCCCCGTGGAGTCGAGCCCCGGTGACGGAAGGGAGTCCTTAGCGGTAGATGTCGGTGTCGTAGGACTTCTTCGTGATGACGCTGAAGTGGAAGATGGGGCGGTCCACCTGCAGGATGCGCATGGGGTTGTGGGGGACGCCGGCCGGCGCGAAGATGATGCTCGACTTGGTGAGCAGGTGCGCCTCGCCGCCGATGGTGAACTCGATCTGACCGCCCAGGTCGCTGGGGTTGGCCGGGTCGCTGCCGAAGAAGCCGATGAGCTCGTCGCAGTCGTCGTGCACGTGCTCGACGAAGATGGGGTCGCGATCTGGCACGGCACTGTACCAGGCGGTGTTCATCTGGAAGGCACCAGGGCAGACCTTGCCGTCGATCCAGGCCACGCGCTGGGCGAAGGCGTCGTAGATGGGCTTGAAGTCAGCGGCCATGGCCGGGCCGCCGCTGGCGTCTTGGACGATGTTGGCAGCGTAGCGGCCGCCCTCGTTGTTCATGATGGTCATGCTGTCCTCCTCTGGCGATGCGCCCAACACAAGATGCCCAGAGCATACCCGCTGCTCGTGCGACGCGCTACTATAGGGTGCAGGAATCCGAGCATGAGAGAATGCCGGTAAGAAAAGGGGCCTCGCCTCGCCGCTACCCCGCAGTCCGCTGGCATGCGTGCCGCAGCAGGCGGGGGAGCGTCACCGCACAACCATGACCGCCGCGTTTCACAGGAGGAACACCATGGGCATCTTCAGCAAGCTGATGGGCAAGGACATCAACAAGGGCGTCGAGGAGTTCAACGCCAGCGCAGAGGGCTGGCTGCTGGACGTGCGCGCCAAGCACGAGTTCGACGCAGGCCACATCCCCGGCGCCAAGAGCGTGCCGCTCCCCGTGATCGAGCGCGCGAACAAGCTCGTCAAGGACAAGAGCCAGCCCGTCTACGTCTACTGCCTGAGCGGCGGGCGCAGCCGCCAAGCCGCCAACGCCCTCAAGGCGCTGGGCTTCACCAACGTCCATGACATCGGGGGCATCTCCAACTACACCGGAAAGCTGGTGAAGTAACCATGACCGCTCCCGCAACCCCCGCGCCCGGCCCCAACAGCGGCACCAAGGTCGTCATCGTCGGCGGCGTTGCGGGCGGCGCCACCGCGGCCGCGCGCATCCGCAGGCTCGACGAGCAGGCGCGCATCACCGTCTTCGAGCGCAGCGGCTACATCAGCTACGCCAACTGCGGCCTGCCCTACTACATCGGCGGTGTGATCGAGGACCGCTCCAAGCTCACCCTCCAGACGCCGGAGAGCTTCTGGCGGCGCTTCCGCGTGGAGATGTGCGTGCGCCACGAGGTCACTGCCATCAACCCGCAGCGCAAAACCGTCAGCGTGCGCGCGCTCGAGACGGGCGAGGAGTTCGAGGAGCCCTACGACAAGCTCGTGCTGTGCCCCGGCGCCAAGCCCAGCCTGCCGCCCGTGCCCGGCACCGACATCGAGCGCCTCTTCACCCTGCGCACCGTGGAGGACACCTTCGCCATCAAGGACTTCATCGAGCGCGAGCAGCCCCGCAGCGCCGTGCTGGCCGGCGGCGGCTTCATCGGGCTCGAGCTTGCAGAGAACCTGCGCGAGCTGGGCCTGGAGGTCACCATCGTGCAGCGCCCGCAGCAGCTGATGAAGCCCTTCGACCCGGACATGGCCGCGCTCATCCACGCAGAGTGCCGCAGGCACGGCATCCGCCTGGAGCTGGGCCGCAGCGTGCAGGCCTTCGAGCAGGCCGAAGACGGCGGCGTGCGCGTGCTGGTGAAGGACGCCGCCCCGCTCGAGGCAGACATGGCCGTGCTCGCCATCGGCGTCACGCCGGACACCCAGCTGGCGCGCGACGCCGGGCTCGAGCTGGGCATTAAGGGGAGCATCGTGGTCAACTCCGCGATGGAGACCTCCGTGCCGGACATCTACGCCGCCGGAGACGCCGTGCAGGTCAAGCACGCGGTGACGGGCGACGACGCCCTCATCAGCCTGGCCGGCCCCGCCAACAAGCAGGGGCGCATCATCGCAGATAACATCTGCGGGCTGCACAGTGAGTACCGCGGCTCCCAAGGCAGCTGCGTGGTCAAGGTCTTCGAGTTGACCGCCGCCGCCACCGGCCTGAACGAGGGCGCGGCGCTGGCCGCCGGGCTCGACGCGGACACCATCATCCTCTCACCCATGAGCCATGCCGGCTACTACCCCGGCGGCAAGGTGATGACGCTCAAGCTCGTCTTCGAGAAGGGGAGCATGCGCATCCTGGGCGCCCAGGCCGTGGGCTACGACGGCGTCGACAAGCGCATCGACGTGCTGGCCACCGCCATCCACGCCGGCATGACAGCGCCGCAGCTCAAGGACCTCGACCTGGCCTACGCGCCGCCGTACTCCAGCGCCAAAGACCCGGTGAACATGGCCGGCTACATGGCGGACAACATCCAGCAGGGCATCCTCAAGCAGTGGCACCTGGCCGACCTGCCCTGCCTGCCGCGCGACGGATCTGTCACGCTGCTCGACACGCGCACGCCTGCAGAATACGAGCGCGGCCACATCGAGGGCTTTACGAACATCCCGGTCGACGAGCTGCGCGAGCGCCTGGCCGAGCTGCCCGCCGGCAAGCCCGTCTTCGTCATCTGCCAAAGCGGCCTGCGCAGCTACATCGCCTGCCGCATCCTGGCCGGCAACGGCTATGACGCCGCCAACTTCTGCGGCGGCTACCGCTACTACCAGGCCGTGACCGAGGACCGTCGCCTCATCGAGCAGGCGCTGCCCTGCGGTGCGGACGCGTAAGGACGGCTGAGGCAGCGGGGGAGTATTCAGAAGGGGAGTCGCAGTACTCGAGCTTCGGTATTGCGACTCTCGCCAAGGCCCTTCGACTGCGGCGCTGCGCGCCACCGCTCAGACGGTAGGGGGG
>SFLO01000132.1 GCA_004553405.1 Coriobacteriaceae bacterium | reverse complement strand
GCCGTCAAGATCGGCATGCTCGGCAGCCCGGAGGCGGTGCTCTCCGTCGCCCGCGTCCTGGCCGACCAGCGTGCCCTTCAGCCCCAGCTTCCCGTTGTGCTCGACCCGGTGCTCGCCGCCACCACGGATTCCTGCGGGCCCAAGGAGGTTGTGGGCCGCGCGATCTGCCGCCACCTGCTGCCGCTTGCCAGCCTCGTCACCCCCAACCTGCCAGAGGCGCGCACATTGGCCGGCTACTGCCAGCAGATGCTCTCTGGTGCCAGCACGGCAGAGAACGCCTCGGTCCACGAGCCCCTGCACGCGTCCGAGGACGTGCTCGCCGCCTGGTGCGCGCGCACGCTCATGGCCGCCGGCGCCGGCGCGGTGCTGGTGAAGGGCGGCCACGGTGCCAGCGCAGACAGCGTGCGCGACCTGCTCTTCGGGCCCGCCGCCGCGCTCGAGCTGGCGCTCTCGTCGTCGCTGCTGCCCGGCGACGGCGACCTCGTCCCCGCGGTGCGCGTGCACGTGGGGCCCGGCCAGCGCGACGCCATCATGGGCCGCCCCATCGGCTACAGCGCCCCGCGCCGCGCGGGTGAGTTCCACGGCACCGGCTGCGTGCTCTCGTCCGCCATCGCCTGCGGGCTCGCCGCCGGCCTCGAGCTGCCGCGCGCGGTGGGGGAGGCCCACGCCCTGCTGCAAGGCTGCATGGATCGTGCCTGGCAGCCCGGCAGCGGCTCCAAGCTGCTCAACCCCGTCTTCTGAGTGCCGCAGCCCTCGCCGCTGCGCCACCTTTCCCCCGATTGTCTGAACACCTCTAGAAGAAGGAGAACCATGACCGCCAGCTACTCGACCCAGATGGAAGCCGCCAAGCTCGGCATCATCACGCCCCAGATGGAGCGCGTCGCCGCCAAGGAGGGCCGCGAGCCCGAGTTCATCCGCGCCGGCGTCGCCGCGGGCCGCATCGCCATCCCCGCCAACCACAACCACGCCGCGCTCGACCCCTGGGGCGTGGGCGAGGGCCTCTCCACCAAGATCAACGTCAACCTGGGCGTATCCGGCGACCTGCACGACTACGAGGTCGAGATGCGCAAGGTCGACATGGCACTCTCCTTCGGGGTCGAGGGCATCATGGACCTCTCCAACTGCGGCAAGACCTCCAAGTTCCGCCGCGACCTCATCGCCAAGTCCAACGCCATGGTGGGCACCGTGCCCATGTACGACGCCATCGGCTACCTGGAAAAGCCCCTCGCCTCCATCACCTGGGAGGACCTCTTCGAGGTCGTCGAGGCACATGCCAAAGACGGCGTCGACTTCGTTACCATCCACGCCGGCATCAACCGCCGCACCGTCGAGGCCTTCATGCGCAGCGGCCGCAAGATGAACATCGTCTCGCGCGGCGGCAGCCTGCTCTTTGCCTGGATGCGCATCACCGGCAATGAGAACCCCTTCTACGAGCACTACGACGAGCTGATGGAGCTCCTCTACAAGTACGACATGACCATCTCGCTGGGCGACGCCTGCCGCCCGGGCTGCATCGACGACGCAACAGATGCCGCCCAGATCCAAGAGCTCATCGAGCTGGGCGAGCTCACCCGCCGCGCCTGGGACCACAACGTCCAGGTGATGATCGAGGGCCCCGGCCACATGGCGCTCGACGAGGTGGCCGCCAACATGAAGCTCGAGAAGCGCCTGTGCCACAACGCCCCCTTCTACGTGCTGGGCCCGCTGGTGACAGACGTCGCGGCCGGTTACGACCACATCGCCTGCGCCATCGGCGGCGCGGTGGCCGCTGCCAACGGAGCCGACTTCCTCTGCTACGTGACCCCGGCTGAGCACCTGCGCCTGCCGGATGTCCACGACGTGCACGAGGGCATCGTGGCCGCGCGCATCGCCGCCCATGCGGGAGACATCGCCAAGGGCATCCCCGGCGCCCGCGAGCGCGACAACAAGATGGCAGACGCGCGCCACGCCTTCGACTGGGACGAGATGTTCCGCCTGGCCATCGACGGCGACACCGCCCGCGCCATCTATGAGAGCGCGCCCAAGGGCGAGGAAGGCACCTGCACCATGTGCGGCAAGATGTGCGCCGTCAAGACCGTCAACGACGCCCTGGCAGACGTCCCCGGCAACTACATCTAGGAGGCGCCTGTGAAGCCCCAACTCGACTACACGCTCTACCTGGTCACCGACCAAAAGCTCATGAGCACGCCCACCCTCGAGGAGGCCGTCGAGGCCGCCTGCAGGGGCGGGGTGACCCTGGTGCAGATCCGCGAGAAGAGCGCCAGCGACGACGCCTACCTCGACGTCGCTCGGCGCTGCAAGGCCATCACGGACTCCTACGGCGTGGGCCTCATCGTCAACGATAACCCCCAGGTGGCCGCCGCGGTGGGCGCCGCCGGCGTGCACGTGGGCCAAGACGACACTCCCGTCCCGGAGGTGCGCCGCATCGTGGGCCCAGACGCCGTCATCGGCGTGAGCGCCCACTCTGTGGGAGAGGCCCTGCGCGCCAAGGAGGAGGGCGCCGACTACCTGGGCATCGGCGGCGTGACCCCCACGGTCACCAAGCCCGAAGCCGGCGTGCTGAGCTTTGAGGAGATGGACGCCATCATGGAGGCCTTCGGCGGCCCCTGCGTGGTGATCGGCGGCGTCAACGCGTCCACCATCCCGCTGTGCAAGCCCCACCCCTTTGCCGGCTACGCCGTGGTGAGCGCCATCATCGCCCAGCCGGACATCGCAGCCGCGGCCCGCGAGCTGCGCCGCATCATCGCCGAGTAAGACCACCGGCGCCCTGCCGCCCGCTGCGGTGGGGCGCGCCAGCAAGCAAGGCCTGCGGGCTTCAGCGCCCGCAGGCGAGAGAGGAGCATCTGTCCATGATCGAAGAGAGCACTGTCCGCGCCAAGCTGCAGGACTGCGCCGCCGCCGTGCGCGCGAGCAACCCCATGGCGCCCTCCATCACGAACTTCGTCACCATCGACTTCGTCGCCAACGCCCAGCTGGCGGTTGGCGGCAGCGCTGCGATGATCTACATGCCCGATGAGGGCGTGCAGCTTGCAGGCAGCCAGGCCATGTACCTCAACATGGGCACGCTCATGCCCGTCTACGACGAGACCATACCAGCAACCGCCAGCGCCCTGCATGCGGCCGGCACCCCCTGGGTGCTCGACCCGGTGGGCCTGGGGATCGGCGCCCTGCGCACCAAGCTGCTGAAGCACTGCAAGGGCTGCAAGCCCACCATCATCCGCTGCAACGCCAGCGAGGCCATCGCCCTGGCGAGCCTGTGGGGCCTTGAGCCCGCAGAGCAAAGCGGCGTGCGCGGTGTGGACTCCACGGACACGGTGGAGCAGGCCCGCAGCGCCGCCGTCGCCCTGGCGCGCTTCACGGGCGGCGCCGTGGCCGTGAGCGGCGAGGTCGACCTCGTCACGGACGGCAGCACCGTCGCCCTGGTGGAAGGCGGCAGCCCGCTCATGCCCTGCATCACCGGCATGGGCTGCAGCCTGGGCGGAGTGTGCGCGGTCTTCGCGGCCTGCGGCGACCCCTTCACCGCGGCGCTGGCA
>SFLO01000131.1 GCA_004553405.1 Coriobacteriaceae bacterium | reverse complement strand
CGACGTGGGCAAGCCCAGCTGCTTCTTCACAGACGACGAGGGCATCGGCCACTTCTACGGCCACCCCGAGGCAGGGGAGCCCCTGGCCCGCCAGATCGCCCGCCACCTGCGCCTTCCCAACGCCGTCACCAGCGAGCTGTGCACCTTGGTGCTGTGGCACGACCGCCCGCTGCCGCTCACCCCCAAGGCCATGCGCCGCCGCCTGGCCAAGCTGGGCGAGCCCCTGTGCCGCAGGCTCTACCAGCTGGTGGAGGCTGACATGCGCACCCACAGCCAGCTGAACATGGCCCACAACCTCGAAACCCTGGCGCGCTCGCGTGCGCTCATGGAGGAGGTCCTGCAGGAGATGGACGTGTTCTCGCCGCGCGATCTGGCCGTCGACGGCCGCGACCTCATGGAGCTGGGCTTTGCCCCCGGCCCGCGCCTGGGCGAGGTCAAGGGCGAGCTGTTCTCCCTGGTGGTCGACGGCGAGCTGCCCAACAGCCGCCCGGAGCTGCTGGCCCGCGCTGCGCAGCTGCTCTAGCGCGGCGTTTGCGGAAGCCCGCGCCCGCAGGGCTTTGGCGCGCTGGGCGCTTGCGGTACAATTCCAAAGTCTGTACCCAAGTCCGTTGAAAGGACGGTCCAAGCTATGGCAGATGAACTCCAGCTGCGCATCGAGGCAACTCCCGAGAGCCTCGGCGGCACCTACTCCAACGCCTCCATCGTCTCGACCACCGGCGCAGAGAGCCGCGTCGACTTCCTCTACGTCGATCATGCCAACGCCATGGACGGCGAGGTCCCGGCCTACCTGGTCTCTCGCGTGATCATGCCCACCACCGAGCTGGCCCACTTGGCAGAGACCCTCAACGACCACATTGCCAAGCACCTCGAGCAGGGCATGTAGGACACGGCCTGCCGAGGGAAGGCGAGGAGCCGGGTCGCATCCCCGGCTCCTCTCCATCTTGCTTGGGCAAACTGTGTAGGGGTAGGGCGCTGGCGCCGCAGCCGCAGCGCCGGCAGCGCCTGGCCCCTACATAGGTTTGCACGAGCGTGATGGGCCGCCGTGCCCGCGCAACCACACCGCCATCACAAGCAAAGCGAGAATGAGATGTCTGACAAACCCAACTACAAGCACACGATGAACCTCCCCCAGACCAGCTTCAAGATGAAGGCCGGCCTGCCCCAGCGCGAGCCCGAGCGCCTGAAGAAGTGGGAGGAGATGGACCTCTACGCCAAGGTCCTCGAGGCCAACAAGGACCATGAGCCCTTCATCCTGCACGACGGCCCCCCGTACGCCAACGGCCCCATCCACATCGGCCACGCCTTCAACAAGGTCCTCAAGGACATCATCGTCAAGTACAAGACCATGCGCGGCTACTACGCCCCTTACGTTCCCGGCTGGGACTGCCACGGCCTGCCCATCGAGAACAAGGTCGAAGACCAGCTCGGCCCCGAGAAGATGAAGAAGGTCGACACCCCCACCTTCCGCAAGATCTGCCGCGAGTACGCCACCAAGCAGCTCGGCGGCCAGCGCGAGGGCTTCAAGCGCCTGGGCGTGTGCGGCGAGTGGGACAACCCCTACCTCACCTACCTGCCCGAATACGAGGCCGGCAACATCGAGATCTTCAAGAAGCTCTACCTCGACGGCAGCGTCTACCGCGGCCGCAAGCCCATCCACTGGTGCTCTCACTGCCACACCGCCCTGGCCGAGGCAGAGATCGAGTATGCAGACGAGGTGAGCCCCTCCATCTACGTCAAGTTCCGCCTCACCGCCGTGCCCGCGCCCTTCGCCGCCGCGGCTGATGCGGCCGGCATCGGCACCGCCAACGTCGTGATCTGGACCACCACGCCGTGGACTCTGCCCGCCAACCAGGCCGTCTGCCTGGCACCGGACGCCGAGTACGTCGCCGCCGTCGTCGACGGCGAGCTGGTCGTCATGGCCGCAGAGCTCTCCCAGGCCGTGGCAGACGTCGCCGGCTGGGGCGAGCTCTCCTTCCTCGAGCAGGACGGCCAGCGCGTCAGCTGCCTGGGCAGCGCGCTCGAGGGCGGCAGCTACCACCACCCCATCCACGCGGGCGAGACCGGCGTCATCCTCACCGGCACCCACGTCACGCTCGACACCGGCACCGGCGCGGTCCACACCGCTCCCGGCCACGGCGTCGACGACTACAAGGCCTGCCAGGCCGCCGGCATCAAGGACATCAAGATGCCCGTCGACGACGAGGGCCGCTTCTACGAGGGCAGCTGCCTGTGGGCCGGCATGACCACAGACGAGGCCAACCCCCAGATCATCGAGTGGCTCCGCGAGCAGGGCACCCTGGTGGCCCACGTGGACATCTCCCACAGCTACCCGCACTGCTGGCGCTGCCACGAGCCCGTCATCTTCCGCGCAACCACCCAGTGGTTCGTCTCCATGGACGAGACGGGCCTGCGTGCCAAGGCATCCAAGGCCATCCAGGAAGACGTCACCTGGTACCCCGCCTGGGCATCCAACCGCATCGGCGCCATGGTGGCAGACCGCCCGGACTGGTGCATCTCGCGCCAGCGCTTCTGGGGCGTGCCCATCCCTGTTTTCAAGTGCGAGAAGTGCGGCGAGACCGTGGCCACGGAAGACACCTTCGACGCCGTGATCGAGCTCTTCCGCACCCAGGGCGCAGACGCCTGGTACACCCACGAGCCCAAGGACTTCCTGCCCGCCGGCACCTGCTGCACCCACTGCGGCGCCCCCGTCGAGCAGCTCTCTTCTGAGAAGGACGTGCTCGACGTGTGGTGGGAGTCCGGCGTGAGCCACACCTCCGTGTGCGAGGCCCGCAGCTACCTGCAGCGCCCGGCAGATGTCTACCTCGAGGGCTCCGACCAGCACCGCGGCTGGTTCCAGTCCTCCATCCTCACCAGCGTGGCCGCCTACGGCATCCCGCCCTACAAAAACGTCATCTCCTGCGGCTTCACCCTGGACAAGGACGGCCGCAAGATGTCCAAGTCGCTGGGCAACACCATCGACCCGGCAGACGTCATCAAGGAGCTGGGCGCAGACGTCTTGCGCCTGTGGGTGGGCTCTGTCGACTACAGCCAGGACGTCTCTATCGGCGACGAGATCCTCCAGCGCACCTCCGAGGCCTACCGCCGCATTCGCAACACCTACCGCTACCTGCTGAGCAACCTCTACGACTTCTCCAACGACGACATCGTGAGCGCAGACGAGATGCTCGAGGCAGACAAGTGGGCGCTGGCCCGCCTCATGGAGCTGTGCACCAAGGTGACCGCCGCCTACGACGAGTACTCCTTCCACACCGTCTACCACGCCTGGTACGACTTCATCGTCGCCATCAGCTCCGAGTACTTCGACGCCGTCAAGGACCGCCTGTACTCCGGTGCTGCCAAGGGCGTCGAGCGCCGCAGCGACCAGACCGTGCTCGCCAACATGCTCGAGGCCATGGTGCGCCAGCTGGCCCCCATCCTCACCTTCACCGCAGACGAGGTCTGGGAGGAGTACCCGCAGGGCCTGCGCGGCGCCGAGCACGCCGTGAGCGTGCAGCTTGCCGGCTGGCCCCTGGCCGAGGACTTCGCCCC
>SFLO01000130.1 GCA_004553405.1 Coriobacteriaceae bacterium | reverse complement strand
ATCACGATCATCGCCATGACGGCCAACGCCTTTGAGGAAGGCAAGCGCAACGCCTTCGCCGCCGGCATGAACGCCCACATCGCCAAGCCCTTCCGCGTCGAGGAGCTGCGCCGCATCGTGCGCCGCTACGGCGCCGAGCGCGTGATGTACGGCTCGGACTTCCCCATCTGGGACCCCGCCCACGAGCTGCAGGCCGTGCTGGATGCCGGCTTCACCGATACCGAGCTGGAGGGAATTCTCGGCAGCAACTGCAGGCGCTTCCTGGGGTTGTAGCTGCGGATTTCCGCCAATCTTGGCCCTTCTCGGGGCAAAGCGCTTCGCAGCCTGTATGATTGGGGCTACGCACCCCTTGCTCGTCCGCGAGCTGTTTGGGGATGCGGGTCTCTCAGTGGCCGCGGTGCTTTTCCTTGCGCTTGGCACTGCGCTGCTGAAATCTGCGCTCGCGCTCTGCGTCGCGCTCGGCCTTGCTTTGCACCTTGCGCTCGACCTTGTTGGCCTCGCGCTGCTCGGCCAGCGCCTGCTGGGCCTTGGTGCCGCGCGTGGCGTTTCGGGCCATCTCCTTTTCGATGATGCGGCGCATGCGCTTGGGGTTAATCTTCTTGCCGCCCTTCTTCTCGACCTGGAGGTCGGCGGTAAAGCGCAGCTCGCGCCAGTGCGTGCGGATGAAGACCTCGATTTCCGGCAGCGTGGGCTCGGGCCCGAAGACGTGGCGCGCCACGCGGTAGGTGCCGCCCTCCTCGACTTCGACGAGCCCCACCCAGAAGGGGTCCTCGAAGCATATCGTCAGCTTGCAGCTGTTCTGAGCGTCCACGGCGCACCTCCTTTACTGCAACGCTTGTTACAGTAAAGTCTACACCCGCTGGCCGCAGCGGCGCGGTCACAAGACGCGAGCTCTTGATGTTTTCTGTCCAAGACAGGGCCGCCTTTGGGGGGGCGCGGCGGGGTCCCTGGAGTGAAGTGCACGCGTAGTCGCTGCTCTGCGGTTACGGTTTCTTGACAGGCGTTTTAGGCCCCTGAGCAGGGGGTTTACGCTATCCTGTGCAGAGCCCGGCGCAGCGCGGGGCCACAGGAGCGCACCGAAGGCAGATCGAGGAGAGCAGCCGTGAAGGTCTTCACCGGCACCGTCAAGGAGACGATGCTCACCGCCGGCATCAGCGAGCAGGACTACCGCCGCGTGGCAGACGAGCGCGCAGACGGCAACCAAGACGGCCTGCGCATCTTCACTTTCCTTTCGGCCATCTTCCTGGCCGGCATGTTCCTTGCGTCCTTCTTCCTCGAGTTTGCCGCAGACAAGCGCCCCCTGTACGCCACCGTCTTCCTCGTGATGGTGCTGCTCAACCTTATCTGCGGGCGCAGCAAGCTCAAGGAGAGCGGCGTCATCGCGTGCATCTACGTGTTCATGGGCACGCTACTGGGCTTTGGCATCCTCATGGGGACGCTCTTTACGCCAGACGAGCATGGCGTGACATTCGTGGCGCTGCTCATCGCGGCGCCGCTGCTGTTCACCGACCGTCCCGTGCGCATGTGCGCCTTCATCATCTGCGCGGGCGCCGTCTACGTGGCCTGCGCGGCTGCCTTCGACCAGCCGCAGACAATGCCGACAGACGCGGGCAACGCGGTAATCTTCACGGTTATCAGCTGCGTGCTCAGCACCTATATGATGCAGGTGCGCAGCCAGCGCCTCATCTACCACGACGAGGCGCGCTACCTGAGCAGGACCGACGTCCTCACAGGTTTGCTCAACCGCAACTGCTTCGAGCACGACCTCCCGCAGCGCGCTCAAGAGGGTGCGGGCTCCCTGACCGTGGTGTACGTCGACGTCAACGGCCTGCACGCCCTCAACGACACCCAGGGCCACGAGGCAGGGGACCGCATGTTGCGCAGCATCGCCGAGGCGCTGCGAGAGACCTTCCCCGCCGGCGCCGTCTACCGCATCGGCGGAGACGAGTTCGTCGTGCTCGATGCCGAGAGCAACGCCGCCAAGCTCGATGCCAAGCTGGCCTTCTTCGAGGCACACATCGCGGCGGAGAGCTACAGCGCCGCGGTGGGTTACGCCACCCAGGCGCTGCCCATCGCCGATGCTGCTGGCCTGCTCAAGGCCGCCGAGCAGCACATGTACGCCGCAAAGAACCGCTACTACGAGCAATCCGGCATCGACCGCCGCGTTGTCTAGGGGGATATGGGGGTTGCGCGGCGCAAGGCGGTTAGTCGTGGAACTCGGGCTTGTTGGGGCGGGCGAGCAGGGCGCGCACGGCGTCTTGCGCGGGGAGGTCCTCCCACAGCACGCGGCGCATGACCTCGGCGATGGGCATCTCCACGCCGCGGGCGCGGGCGGCGTCCGTGACGGTCTTGCAGGCGACGGCGCCTTCTGCGATCTGGTGCATGCGCTCCTCGAAGTCGCGCAGCGTCTTGCCCTGAGCGAGCATCTCCCCCAAGGTGCGGTTGCGCGAGTGCTGCGAGGTGCAGGTGGCGATGAGGTCGCCCATGCCGGCCAAGCCCATGCAGGTCTGCGAGTTGCCACCCATGGCCACGGCCAGGCGCGACATCTCCATGCAGCCGCGCGTGATCAGGCTGGCAGAGGCGTTGTCTCCCAAGCCCATGGCACCCACCATGCCGTTGGCGATGGCCACGATGTTCTTGGCCGCCGCGCAGACCTCCACGCCGATCACGTCCGTGGTGGTGTAGACGCGCAGGTAGTCTGTGGCGAAGAGCTCCTGGAAGTACAGGGCGCACTTCTCGCTCACGCAGGCGATGCAGGTGGCGGCGGGTATCTCGCGCGAGATCTCCTCGGCGTGGTTGGGGCCGGAGAGCACGGCGATGCGCTCGGCGCCGCCCAGCTCCTCGACCAGCACGTCTGCCATGGTGTAGCCAGTGCCGGCCTCGATGCCCTTGGAGAGCACCACCACGGGCGTGCGGCTGCCGATGAAGGGAGCCAGCGCCCGGGCGTTAGCGCGCATGCTGCTGGAGGGCGTGACGATGACGACGCTCTCTGCGTCGGCGCAAGCCTCCTCGTAGCTGTTGGTGCACCACACGTTGGGCAGCTCGACGTCGCGCAGATAGCGCGGGTTGCGGTGGGTGGCGTTGATGGCGGCCGGGGTGTCTGCGCCGTGCGACCACAGGCGCACATGCACGCCCTTCACGCCCAGAAGGCGCGCGATGGCAGTGCCCCAGGACCCAGAGCCGATGACGGCCACGGTGCGCTGTGCGTGAGTGTTGTCTGCTGCGTTCATGCTGTGAGCTCCTTTTCGGGGAGGTCGTGGCGTACCAAGCAAATACTAGCGATTCTTTTCGCTCGAGCGTGCCCCACCCTTGATCCTAGCCTTCGGCATCCTCTGCAGCCGTCTCTGCAGCGTGTTCCTTCCAGGAGGCCTTTACATCTTGATAGACCTCGAGGTCATCGTCCCAGCGAGTGTACTCGCCGCGATGATCCGGTAGTCCAAAGGTCGAGAGTAGATCCTGCGTCATATAGCTCGTGAACTTCTCGCTGCCATATTGGTTGAGATGCCCGATACCATCCACGAAGTCTGCGCTCTTATCGAGCCCTATGGCATCGTAGTCGTACGAGTAGTCGACGAAGCGGACGCCCTTGG
>SFLO01000129.1 GCA_004553405.1 Coriobacteriaceae bacterium | reverse complement strand
TGCAGGTCGCCGGCGACGGTGCCCATGATCATCTTGCCCATGGCGCCGATGCCATTGCCGCCCAGATGGGGCTTGAGCACCTCAACGCCCGTCTTCATGGCCTTGGCAGATACCAGCATTTCAGGCACATAAATTTCATTCTTGGTGAAGCGATCGCCAACGACGCTCATGGCGTCAACCATTGCGCCGAGAATGGCGGTGGGCTCGAGGCCTGCGTCCAGCGCCTCCTGCACCTTGGCTGCGGTCAGCTTGGCACGACCGGCGATGACGATATCTGCTACATCCCGAAGCGTAATCATAGAGAATTATCCCCCTTTATATTTCTGGTTCGGATTGGGCCGAATCCGAACTGCTTCACTTATTTCACGGGTCCGAACAGACCTTCGCGGTAGGCTCCGATGTACTCCATGCAATAATCATCCAGTCCCAGCAGGGCCTCCGTGGCATAGATCAAGCCGATCATGTCGCGGTTGGTGGGATCCAGGATGGCGCTGTCCAGGCCAGCGTTCATGGCGAGCACCGTGAAGCCAAGGTTGATCATCTTGCGCACCGGCAGATTGAAGGAGATGTTGCTGATGGCGGCGGTGATGTGGATCGTCGGATACTTTTCGCGCACCGTGGAGATGACCTCGGTGTTGGTCTCGATGCCGTTTTCACTGGTGCAGAGCATCTCCACCAACGGATCGATGTGGATGCGGTCGGGGCTGATGCCGTACTCCTTCGCCTTGGCCATGATCTTGTCGAACACGCGCAGGCGGTCGGCCGCGCACTTCGGGATGCCGGTGTCGTCGCTGAGCAGCGCGATCACCTGCCAGCCCTTATTCTCAGGCTTGGCCATCTCCGGGAAGATCTTGTCGATCTTGTCGCGCTCGCCGGACACGGAATTGAACAGGCCGGGGCGCTTGCAGAACTTGTAGGCCTGCACCAGCACGTCCGGGCTGGGGCTGTCCACGCTGATGGGCAGGTCGGTGGCCTCCTGGATGCAGTCGATCATCCACTTGAGGGTCTCCACTTCCTCCGCCTCAGGCACGGAGGCGCAGCAGTCGATGAAGGTTGCGCCGGCCTCGGCCTGCACCCGCGCGCGGTTCTTGATGAACTCGCTGTCGCGCTTGGCAATCGCGTCTGCAACTGCCGGAATGGAGCCGTTGATTTTTTCGCCGATAATAATCATTCTTTGTCCTCCAAATCAATCAAGATGGTAAATCTCCGCCATGTCCGACCAGAATTCACCCTCCGCGCGATCCTCCAGCGGCTGCATCAGCGGCTTGACGATGTCCCACCACTGCTGGGTGACGGGATCAGCCGCCATCTTCGCCATGTCCGCCTCGTAATCCTCGCCCACATACTCGTAGTAGGTGAAGATGTAGTCGCCGCGGCTGTAGATGGAATAGTTCTGCAGATGGCATTCCTTGATCATCTCATTCACGCCCGGCAACGGATTGGCGTGGTGCTTCTTGTAGGCCTCCAGGCACTCCGGCTTAATCTTGATCATCTGTCCGAAACGCATCATACGCCTATCCCTCCCTTTAGTAAATCTTTCCTGCCTCGTCGAACAGGGCCTTGACGTTCTCTGCGGGCACGTCCGCCTGCAGGGCCTCATGGCTGGGAGAGACGATCAGGCCGGTGGGGAACACCGTACGCAGCTCACGCACCTTTGCGGCGACCTGCTCGGGCGTGCCGTAGGGCAGCAGATCCTGGGTGTCCACGCCGCCGCAGAAGGCAACCTTGCCCTCAAACTTCGACTTCAGGTTCTCCGGCTGCATGCCCGCCGCCATCGCCTGCGTTATCTACATCGTGGTGCTGTTCGTCTACACCCAGATCAGCTACAAGGAGACCCCGTACCGCGTGAGCTCCCTCAAGTACGCTGACATCATCAAGTGGATCACCAACACCCGCAACGGCCTGCCCGGCTACGTCACCGTCAACATGGTGACTCAGGAGACCCAGCTCGTCCGCCTGCCAGAAGGCGAGTACATGCACTACTCCACGGCCGAGCACTTCAACAACTACCTGTACCGCCACGTGCGCTTCCAGTTCCCCACCAAGATCTTCGGCGAGGCCGCCTTCGAGATCGACGACAGCGGCCATCCCTACTGGATCGTGCCCACTGTCAATTACCGCATCATGCTCTTTGGCGGCAAGGACTACGACGGCGCCATCTTGGTCGACGCTGTGACGGGCGAGAGCACCTTCTACACCCTGGCAGACGTGCCCCAGTGGTGCGACAAGGTCTTCAGTGCAGACCTCGTCTACGACCAGCTGGGCTCCTATGGCAAGTACCGCAGCGGCTTCTGGAACAGCCTCATCGGCCAGAGCGGCGTGCTCGTACCCACCGGCTCCAGCGCACCCAGCCTCTTCAGCAGCTCTGAGTCCTCCGACTCCAACACCGACCCCTCCACCAGCTCCACCAGCGGCTACAACTACCTGGCCATCGACGACGACGTCTACATGTACACAGGCATGACGTCTGCCAACAGCGACGAGTCGCTCGTGGGCTTTGTGCTGATCAACCTGCGCACCAAGGCGACCACCTACTACACCTGCGCCGGCGCGACCGAGACTTCGGCCATGCGCTCTGCAGAGGGCCAGGTCCAGCAGATGAGCTACGTGGCCACCAGCCCGCTGCTGCTCAACATCGCCAACAGGCCCACTTACTTCCTGTCCCTCAAGGACGGCGCAGGTCTGGTGAAGATGTATGCCTTCATCGACGTGCAGCGCTACCAGATCGTGGGCGTCGGCTCCACGGTCGACGCGGCCCAGGCCAACTACATCACCGCTCTGGGCAGTGATTCTGAGGTCGACGTCGACCCGAGCGACCTCAACGTCGAAGGCGCCGAGGAGTACACCGGCACCATCGAGGCCATCGAGAGCGTGGTCAAGCAGGGCAGCACCTACTACTACTTCAAGATGAAGGGCCAAAGCCAGGTCTATGTGGCCGCCGTCACTGTGAGCTACGACCTGCCCTTCATGAAGGCCGGCGAGAAGATCAAGGTCCGCTACACGGAGGCCGGCGACGTCCGCACCGTGAGCGCCATCGCCGCCCCCGGCGAGGACTTCGAGGCTCCTGCCGAGCAGCCTGCCGAGCAGGCACCCGCCGAAGGCGAGCAGCCCCAGGAGCAGCCCCAGGCCTAGGGTAGCCGCTCGGCGATCGCAGGCACAAGAGAAGGGACCCGCCGTCGAGCGGGTCCCTTTGCGTTGCGGGCCTTGAGGCAGGGGAGGGGTTGCGCCCCTTACGCCTGCTGGGCCAGCAGCTCGGCTGCGCGGGCGGCAGCGGCCTTGCGGGCCTTGCCGCGCACGTCGATGAGCTGGGCGACGATGGAGATGGCGATCTCTTGCGGGGTCTTGTCGGCGATCTTGATGCCGATGGGTGCGCAGACGCCCTCCCAGTCCTGGGCGGTGCATCCGCGGGCCTCGGCGCTTGCCATGACGTCGGCGTTCTTGTGGGGGTTGCCCATCATGCCCTTGTAGAAGGCGGGGCTCTTCACCGCGTGGATGAGGGCGTCCATGTCGTGGACGTGGCCCCTGGTCACCACGCAGCAGTAGTCGTCTGCGGTCAGCTCGACCTTGGAGAGGTCGCTCCAGTCGGCGTTGACGAA
>SFLO01000128.1 GCA_004553405.1 Coriobacteriaceae bacterium | reverse complement strand
GATCAGCTCGTCGCGGAACTGCGGGCCGATGATCTGCAGGCCCACGGGCATGCCCGTCTGGGCGCCAAAGCCCACCGGCAGGCTCATGCCGCCGTTGCCCGCGATGTTGAGGCTGATGGTGAAGATGTCTGAGAGGTACATGGCAGCGGGGTCGTTCATCTCGCCGGACTTGAAGGCCACCTGCGGAGCAGAGGGCATGATGATGGTATCGACCTTGTTGAAGGCCCTCACGTAGTCCTGGGTGATCAGGGTGCGCACCTGCTGGGCGCGGTAGTAGTACTCGTCGTAGACGCCGCTGGCCAGCAGGTGGCCGCCGAGCATGATACGGCGCTTTGCCTCGGCACCGAAGCCCTCGGCGCGCGACGCCTCGTAACGCTCGCCCAGGTCGCGGCCTGCGCCGACGTGGCCGTAACGCACGGAGTCGAAGCGCGACAGGTTGGAGAAGGCCTCGCAGGGGGCGATGACGTAGTAGGCGCTGATGGCGGCTGCTGCATGGGGCAGCTCAACCTCCACGATCTGGGCACCCAGGCCCTCGAGGTCGTGGCAGGCCTTGGTGTAGGCGTCCTTGACCTCCTGGGACAGGCCGCTCATCTCCATGAAGGCGGGGACGACGCCCACCTTCATGCCGGCTACGCCAAAGCCCAGGTTGGCCGTGAAGTCGACGGCGCACTCCTGGCTGGTGCAGTCGAGCGGGTCGCGCCCGCAGATGGCGTTGAGGGCGTAGGCTGCGTCCTCAACCGAGCGTGCGAAGGGACCCACCTGGTCGAGCGAGGAACCGAACGCCACGACGCCATAGCGGCTGACCACGCCGTAGGTAGGCTTGAGGCCCACAACGCCGCAGAAGCTCGCCGGCTGGCGGATGGAGCCGCCGGTGTCAGAGCCCAGGGTGACGGTGGCCATGCCAGCTGCGACGGCAGCGGCAGAGCCGCCGGAAGAACCGCCCGGGACGCGCGAGAGGTCCCAGGGGTTGCAGGTCTTGCCGAAGTAGGAGCTCTCTGTGGTGGAGCCGAAGGCGAACTCGTCCATGTTCGTCTTGCCCAGGGGGATGGCTCCCGCTGCGACGGCCTTGGCAACACAGGTCGCGTCGTAGGGGCTCACATAGGTCTCGAGCATCTTGGAAGCACAGGTGGTGTGGGTGCCCACCTGGTTCATGTTGTCCTTGAAGGCAGTGGGCACGCCGGCCAGCACGCCGAGCTCCTCGCCGGCGGCGACGGCGGCGTCGATCTTGTCGGCCTGCTCGTAGGCAAGATCAGGAGTGAGCTCGAGGAAGGCGTGGACGTCCTTGTCGCGCGCTTCGATGGCAGCGAATGCGGCGTCCGTGAGCTCCCTGGCGCTGAACTCCCTGGCCTTGAGTCCCTCGTTGATCTGCTTGACGCCCATGTCCTGGAACTGAGTCATCATCGGTCCCCCTCTCCGCCGAGGATGGAGGGAATCATAAAGCAGCCGTCCTTCACGCTGCTGCTGTTGGCGAGCGCGACCTCACGCGGGAAGGGCGCCTTGACGACGTCTTCGCGCATGACGTTGCTGAGGTCTCCGATGGGGTGGAAGGTGGGTTCAACACCGTCGAGCTCGTATTCGGTGATGGGCTTGAGGTTGAGCTCGATGATGTTGTTGAGGTCGCGGGTCATGGTTGCGACCTCTTCGTCTGTGAGCCCGATACGCACGTATTCCGCGATGCCGCGGATGTCCTTCTCTGTAAGCGGCATTTAGTTCTCCTCGATCCTGATAAGGGTTCCGATGCTTTCGAGGCAGTCGAGCTGGGCGATCTTGTTGAGCGCCTGCTGCACGTTGGACTCGCGCGCGGTGTGGGTCACGAAGGTGAGCTCGCAGCTGTTCTCGCCCAGGATGCTCTGGTTCATGGTGCGGATGGAGATGCCGCAGTCGTCGAAGACCTCGGAGATAGCATGCAGGGTGCCGTGCTGGTCCTTGACCTCCAGGCGGATGTAATAGCGGCTCTCGAGGTCCTCGATGGGCATGTAGGGCAGCTTGTAGATGCAGGTGCAGGCAAAGCCGACGGGAGAGCCCTCGGCGATGCAGCGGGCTGCGTCGATGATGTTGCCCATGACGGCGCTGGCCGTTGCGCCCTCGCCGGCGCCCTGGCCGAAGAACATGACGTCGCCGATGGGCTCGCCGCAGACGTAGACGGCGTTGTAGACGCCGTTGACAGAGGCCATGGGGTGGCTCTTGGGGAGCATGGCGGGGTGGACGCGCACGTCGATGCCCTCTGCCGTGCGGCGGCCGATGGCCAGCAGCTTGATGACGTAGCCCATGTGGTCTGCGCGCTTGAAGTCGACGGGGCTGATGGTGCTGATGCCGTTGGTGTAGACGTCGTGCACGTTGACGCGAGAGTTGAAGACCATCGAGCTCAGCAGCGCGATCTTGGCGGCGGCGTCGTGGCCCTCGACATCTGCCGTGGGGTCTGCCTCGGCGTAGCCCAGGCGTTGGGCGTCTGCCAGCACTGAGGCGTAGTCGAGGCCCTCGTTGGCCATGCGGGTGAGCATGTAGTTGGTGGTGCCGTTGAGGATGCCCATCACGTAGTTGATGCGGTTGCCCACCAGGCTGCGCTTGAGGGGGTCGACGATGGGGATGCCACCGCCCACAGCGGCCTCGAACGAGACACTGCCCTCGCCGCTGTCTGCCAGGTGGAAGATCTCCTCGCCGTATTCGGCGAGCAGGGCCTTGTTGGCCGTGACGACGTTCTTGCCAGCCTTGAGGGCGTCGCGCACGACGTCGCCTGCAAAGCCGGTGCCGCCCACGAGCTCGACCACGATGTCGATTTCGGGGTCGTCGATGATCTGACGGTAGTCGTCGACGATGCGGTCCTCGGGCACGCCCAGGGCCGTAATCTTAGACTTGGTGCGCGAGCACACCTTGGCAAGCTCGATTTCCGGCCCAAAGCGGTCCTGGTAGTTGCTGCCCTCCTTGAAGAGCAGCTTCACCACGCCACCGCCTACGGTGCCGCAGCCGATCAGGCCGATCTTGACTTTGCGCATTGTCCCTCCCAGAACTCGTGCGTTTGGCTGATATGCGAGCACGCGCGGCTAGATGACGTCGCGTGCGATGAGGTCCGCGTAGGTCTCGCGGCGGACGACCAGGCGCGCAGCGCCGTCCTTGACCATGACGATGCCGGGGCGCACCTGCTTGTTGTAGTTGGATGCCATCTCGTTGCAGTAGGCGCCGGTGCCGAGCACGCACACGTGCTGGCCGGCACTGCAGGGCTGCAGGCTGCGGTTGCGGACGACGACGTCGCCGCTCTCGCAGTGCTTGCCCACGATGTCGCAGACCATGCTGCGAGGCTGGCAGGCTTCCTCGATGACGAAGGCCTCGTAGGCCGAGCCGTAGAGAGCGGTGCGGATGTTGTCCGTCATGCCGCCGTCGACGGCCACGTAGGTGATGCCGCCGTTGTCCTTCACGCTGCCCACGGTGTAGAGCGTGACGCCGGCGTTGGCGCTGATGGAGCGGCCGGGCTCGACGTAGATATGGGGCAGCGGGTAGCTGATGGCCGCCGCGCACTCCTTGACCGCAGAGGTGATGACCTCTGCGAGCTGCGCGATAGAGCTGGGCTCGTCGCCGCAGAGGTACGGGATGCCCAGACCGCCGCCG
>SFLO01000127.1 GCA_004553405.1 Coriobacteriaceae bacterium | reverse complement strand
ACCGCAGAGGGCGTCTACGTGGTCATGCCCAGCGGAGAGAAGGTGCTCGTTCCCGGCACCACGGTGGTGAGCGCCATCGGCCAGCGCAGCCGCAAGGCAGCCGCCAACGAGCTGCGCGACGCCGCCCCCTGGGTGCGCGTCATCGGCGACGCCTGGCTGCCGCGCAACGTGACGGCGGCCACCTACGAGGGCTTCCACGCCGGACTCGACATCTAGCGCGACTCTGACAGCGCGCAGGCGGGGGAGGGGTTCATCCGGCGGGTGGGCCCCTCCCCTCGCGTTGTGGCCCAGCCGCAGCGGCCCGCCCGCTCGCCGCACGGGCTGCGCAGACACGCATCGGCAACAAAAGCGGCGTAGAATATGCAGCCGTATCTGGACAACACACTCCGAGAGGGAGAGATCACCATGGCTTACCCCAAGGTCACTATCGTCGGCGCTGGCAACGTGGGTGCCACCGCAGGCATGATCCTCGCTATGAAGGACATCGCCGACGTGGTGCTGTGCGACGTCGTCGAGGGCATGCCCCAGGGCAAGGCGCTCGACATGATGCACATGCGCTCCAATGAGAAGTACGGCACCACCATCACCGGCACCAACGACTACGCAGACACCGCGAACTCCGATGTCGTCGTCATCACCGCGGGCATCGCCCGCAAGCCGGGCATGACCCGCGAGGACCTCATCGGCATCAACTCCAAGATCATGCTCGACGTCATCGGCAAGGCCAAGGCCGCCAGCCCCAACGCCATCTTCATCTGCGTCACCAACCCGCTCGACGTCATGACCTACCTGGCCTTCAAGAACGCCGGCGTGCCCAAGAACCGCCTGATGGGCATGGGTGGCGTGCTCGACTCCGCCCGCTACGCCTTTGCCATCGCAGAGGCCACCGGCGCCAGCGTCGACGACATCACCGCCTACGCCGTGGGCGCCCACGGGCAGTCGATGGTGACCCTGCCCCGCTTCTCCACCGTCAAGGGCCAGCCCCTGACCGAGGTCCTCACCCCCGAGCAGATCGAGGCGACCACCAAGCGCACCGTCAACGGCGGTGCAGAGGTCGTCGAGCTGCTCAAGACCGGCTCTGCCTTCTACGCTCCCGGCTCCTCCATCGCCAAGATGGTCGAGGCCATCCTCAACGACACCCATGAGGTCATGAGCGTCTGCGCCTACCTCGAGGGCGAGTACGGCATCGAGGACACCTACATGTGCGTGCCCGTCGAGCTGGGCCGCAACGGTGTCGAGAAGATCGTCGAGTTCGACGTCAACGAAGCCGAGCTGGCCGAGCTCCAGGCATCCGCCGCAAGCATCGCCGCCCAGGTCGACAGCCTGGGCCTGCGCGCCTAGCGCTCCCGCACAGGATGCGATGCGCGCCCCTGCCACCACGGCGGGGGCGCGCTTGTCTTCAACGGCGCATGGCAGCGCTACAATGGGTGGAACGCAGCGCCGAAGACCGGAGGCCCCATGCCGCAGACGCATCATGAGGAAGGCAAGCTCAGCCCCGCATACGAAGACTACATCGAGGCGATCTACCGCCTGTGCGAGCAGGGCGGGGGCAGCTGCCGCAGCGTGGACGTGGCCGAGACCCTGGGCTTCTCGAAGGCCAGCGTGACGCGCGCCTCCAAGAACCTGCGCGAGGGCGGCTACATCGAGCAGGAGCGCTACGGCCTCATCAGCATCACGCCCAAGGGAGCCGAGTACGGCCGGCTCATCCACAACCGCCACCGCGCGCTGAGAAGCTTCCTCGAGGACCTGCTCGAAGTCGATCCCGAGACAGCCAACGAAGAGGCCTGCATGATCGAGCACTGCATATCTCAGGAGACCACCGAGCGCTGGATCTCCTGGATGGAGACCTGCCGCGGCTGCCAGCACCGCCGCGAATCCTAAAGCCTGCCGCCACCGCGCGGCCGCCCGTGCGAGAGCGGCCCTGCTGCGGCTACTCGCGGCGGCAGCTGCTGCTATCCTTATGACCAAACGCGCATCGCGCGCAATCACACCACCATCTCAGGGAAGGACCCCTCATGCCCGATATCAAAGACATCTCGCTCGCCGAGGCCGGTAAGGCCCGCATCGAGTGGGCGGCACGCGACATGCCCGTGCTCGCTAGCATCCAGGAGCGCTTTGGCGCAGAGAAGCCGCTCGAGGGCGTGCGCATCGGCGCCTGCATGCACGTCACCACAGAGACTGCCAACCTCATGCGCGCCCTGGTGGCATCCGGCGCCCAGGTGACCCTGTGCGCCTCCAACCCGCTGTCCACCCAGGACGACACCGCCGCCGCGCTGGTCAAGTACTACGGCGTCGATGTCTACGCCATCACCGGCGAGGACACCGAGACCTACAAGCGCCACATCGACGCAGTCGTCGCCACCAACCCCCAGATCGTTATGGATGACGGCGCCGACCTCGACACCGCGCTGCACACCCGCTTCACCGACAAACTTGCGGGTGTGATTGGCGGCACGGAGGAGACCACCACCGGCGTGGTGCGACTCAAGGCCATGGAGGCAGACGGCTCTCTGGGCTACCCCGTCTTCGACATCAACGACGCCAACACCAAGCACTTCTTCGACAACCACTACGGCACCGGCCAGTCCACCCTCGACGGCATCGTCCGCGCCACCAACCGCCTGCTCTGCGGCCGCACCATGGTCGTCAGCGGCTACGGCTACTGCGGCAGCGGCCTGGCCCTGCGCGCCAAGGGCATGGGCATGGATGTCGTTGTCTGCGAGGTCGACCCCCTCAAGGCGCTCGAGGCCTACATGGAGGGCTACAAGGTCATGCCCGCCGCCGAGGCCGCCAAGGTCGCCGACGTCTGGGTGACCGTCACCGGCAACTGCAAGGTCATCGACGCCCCCGCCTTCGAGAACATGAAGGACGGCGCCATCCTGTGCAACTCCGGCCACTTCGACAGCGAGATCAACCTCGTGTGGCTCGAGGAGAACTCCGTATCCAAGGTCGAGCTCAAGCCGCTGGTTGACGAGTACACCCTCAAGGACGGCCGCAAGATCGTCGTCCTGGCTCAGGGCCGCCTGGTGAACCTCGCCTGCGCCGAGGGCCACCCCGCCTCTGTCATGGACATGAGCTTCGCCAACCAGGCGCTGGCCGCCGAGTACCTTTACCAGCATGCCGCAGAGCTCGAGAACAAGGTCTACGACGTTCCCGCCCAGATCGACGACGGCGTTGCCCGCGTCAAGCTGCAGACCCTGGGCGTCTCGATCGACGAGCTCACCGCAGAGCAGCTCGACTACATGAACTCCTGGAACTTCTAGGAGCGCAGCTCACAGCATGAGAAAAGGGACCGTGCAAACGGTCCCTTTTTCATTGCTGGCGCTATGCGGCGCGAGGCTTAGTAGTTCTCTGCGTGGATCTCGAAGAAGCTCTGCGGATGGGCGCAGACGGGGCAGAGCACGGGGGCTTCGGTGCCCACGACGATGTGACCGCAGTTGCGGCACTCCCACACCTTGACGGAGCTCTTCTTGAAGACCTCCTGGGCCTCGACGTTGCGCAGCAGGGCGCGGTAGCGCTCCTCGTGGTGCTTCTCGACCTCGGCTACCAGGCGGAACTTGGCCGCCAGCTCGGGGAAGCCCTCGTCCTCGGCGGTCTGGGCGAAGCCGGCGTACATGTCGGTCCACT
>SFLO01000126.1 GCA_004553405.1 Coriobacteriaceae bacterium | reverse complement strand
GGAGAGCCTCAAGTGCAACGGCAGCGTCTGGAATGGAAGCCTCAGCTCCCTCTCCCTGAGTTCAAACACCGCTCTGAAATATCTCTCTTGCAGCTATAACCACCTCAAGGCCTTGAGCATTCCCTCAAGCATCGAGACTCTTGGCTGCCGCTTCAACTATCTCAGCGGTTTGAACTTGCAATCCTGCCAGAATCTCAAAAGACTTGACTGTTTAGGCAACAATCTGGAACAGCTGGATCTTTCGGGCGCCGCAGCGCTGGAAGAGCTGATTTGCGGGATGAACGCATTCAGCACCTTGGACGTGTCCTGTTGCCCCGCTCTCAAGCTTCTGGATCTGAGCGACTCGCCTAACCTTAAGACCGTCTATGTGGCCAAAGGCCAAAGAATAGAAACCATCATCGCAGACAACAGCATAGAATTCAAGTACAAACAATGAGTACTGCCATTATACCCGAACTAAGCTACCTCCTGCAAATGGTAGAGAAAACCTACGGGAGGAAACTCAATACCACTACCGATTTCGAATCGCTCTCCATCATAATCGAGAACAAAACCGGAGAGCTGCTGTCCAGCTCCACCCTCAAACGGCTCTACGGCTATGTGAGCATGAAGCCTGTGCCGCGAAAAAGCACCCTCGACGTGCTCAGCAGATTCATAGGCTATCGCAGTTTCGAAGACTTCAGAAGCGATTTGAGGACCAACCCCAAGTTCAGTTCCACCTATTTCAGCGCCAAGATGGTATGCGCCGCGAGTCTTGACAGGGGTTCAAGGGCAAGGATAGGGTGGATGCCCGACAGGGTGGTCACTTTGAGTTATCTCGGAGATGATAACTGGCAGGTGGAAGAGTCCCTGAACTCGCATCTGCAGGAGGGCGACCGCTTCCGTGCAGCCTTTTTCATGCTCGCTTATCCTTTATATCTGAGCGGCATCGAGAGGGACGGAGAGACCACTCCGGCCTACATTGCCGGCACCCAGGGAGGGCTCAATCTTCTGGAAGTTCTGTAGCGGAAGGCTCAAGCATGCGGGTAGCCTCGCGGAAAATCGAGTCTATAGTCTGGGGCGAAAGCTCCGAGTCTTCGGAAGAAGAGGGCGGGAAGAAGTAGAACGAGGCGCCGGCCGCCACTATCAAGGCAACTATGCAGCAGGCGATAGCCCATAGGGGCATGCGCGCTTGCAGCAGCGCCTTCGAAAGCTGGTCTATGTCCTGAAAGCGCTTGCCGGGGTCCTTGCGTGTGCAGCGGTGGGAGGCTGCGCGGTAGCTTCTGCGCGAAGACATCTGCGAGAGTATCACTCCCAAAGAGTAGATGTCGCTGCGGTAGTCGCACTCCCCTCCTCCCAGCTGCTCGGGCGAGGCCGAGCGCCTGCTTTCCTCCCTGAACTCCACCACGGGGCATCCCTTCGGTCAAAGCGCGTTGCGCTGCCTGCAGCCCGGGGCGGGGCGCTGCTGCAGGAGCGGCTGTCATGTCTTGCCATTATAGGGGTGGCGCCCCGCGCCCGCCCCTTCATGGGGGCTTAACGGGCTGCGCGCAGGATTGGTGAAGAATCGCTAGAGAGGCGCGGGGTGCTGCTACCATGGGGAGCGCAGCCCACCCGCTGCGCTACAGATAAGGAACCACAGCATGAAACGTACCCCCCTTACGCGGGCAGCGGCGCTGCTCACCTCGCTCGCCCTCGTCTTCGGCCTCGCCGGCACCGCCCTGGCCACCACCAAGGAGCCCATCGCCGTGAGCGGCAGCGCGAGCGCCTGCCCCACCACCTGGCACGA
This sequence comes from Coriobacteriaceae bacterium, assembly GCA_004553405.1. GTDB lineage: Bacteria > Actinomycetota > Coriobacteriia > Coriobacteriales > QAMH01 > W2P13-069. The sequence continues at coordinate 1,874 of SFLO01000126.1, read as the reverse complement.
GGACTACGGCACCGGCTACTTCTACTCCTCCAGCTCGGCTTCCTCCAAGCGCAGCATGCCCAAGCTCGTCGACGAGGGCACCGGCTTCAAGGGCCTGTGCATCGACGTCTCCGAGCACAACGGCAAGATCGAGTGGAAGAAGGTCAAGAAGGCCGGCATGGACTACGCCATCCTGCGCTGCGGCTACGGCCAGGACTACGCCTCGCAAGACGACAAGCAGTGGGCCCGCAACGCGGAGTACGCCCCCAAGTACGGCGTGAAGATCGGCGTCTACCTCTATTCCTACGCCTACAACGAGACCATGGCCTACGGCGAGGCCCAGCACGTGCTGCGCTGCCTGCGCGAGGCCGGGCTCGAGCCCGAGGACCTCGACCTCCCCGTCTACTACGACCTCGAGGAGGCCAGCGTGCGGCCGTCCAACCAGATGCTCGCGCGCATGGCCGCGGTCTTCTGCAACACCATCGCGGCAGAGGGCTACAACGTGGGCATCTACGCCTCCACCAGCTGGTTCATGAGCTACCTCACAGACGGCGTCTTCGACAACTACGGTTGGAGCAAGTGGGTGGCGCAGTACTACTCGCAGTGCACCTACTGCCGCAAGCCGGACACCAGCATGGACAAGATGGCCAACTACGGCGAGTACCTCGACCTGTGGCAGTTCACCAGCCGCGGCTGGGTGACCGGCGCCAACAACGGCATCAACCGCGTCGACACCAACATGATCTTCAACGACGAGTTCAGCAGCGCGGGGGTGAAGGCCCCCATCCCCGGCGGCACCATCTGCTACGAGCTCAACGGCGGCACCAACGCAGAGACCAACACCAGCAAGTACCCCCAGGGCGGTGTGCTCGAGCTGGCCGCGCTCACGCGCAAGTACTACAGCTTCAAGGGCTGGTACGCCAACGGCAAGAAGGTGGAAAGCATCAGCAAGGCAGACTATCCCGCCGTGACGCTCACCGCCAAGTGGGAGAAGAACACCTACGCCATCGAGTACGAGCTCAACGGCGGCAAGAACAGCTCAAAGAACCCCAGCAGCGCCTGGACCAAGAACGCCACCACCCTGGCAGCGCCCACTCGCAGCGGCTATACCTTCGAGGGCTGGTACACCACGCCGGACTTCCAGGAGGACAGCCTGGTCACCAGCGTCAAGGCGAGCAAGAACAAGACCGTCACCGTCTACGCCAAGTGGAAGGTCGAAGACAAGTACCGCATCGCCTACTATCTGGACGGCGGCACCAACAACCCCGCCAACCTCGCCAAGGTGCCCGTCTCGCAGAGCCTCGAGCTGGCCGCGCCCACCCGCGCCGGATGCGCCTTCCTGGGCTGGTACGGCTCGAAGGGCTTCGCCGAGGACTCGCTGATCACAGAGCCCCTGCAGGGCGAGGCCGGCCAAAAGATCAAGGTCTACGCCAAGTGGAAGGTCAAGACCTACAAGCTCAGCTACGTGCTGGACAAGGGCACCATGCCCAGCAGCGCGCCAAGCTCCTACAAGGTCACGAGCCAGACCTTCGACCTGCCGCTGCCCACCCGCAAGGGTTACGGCTTTGCCGGCTGGTACACCAAGGCAGACCTCAGCGGCACCCCGCTGTTCTCCATACCGCAGGGCAGCACCGGCACCAAGAAGCTCTACGGGGCTTGGGTCAAGGGCGCCTACAACGCCAAGGTGACGGCCAGCAGCCTCAACGTGAGGGCCAAGGCCTCCACCAGCTCTGCGGCAACCGGCTCCGTGGCTCATGGGCAGATCCTGTGCATCACCAAGACCAACGCCGCCAAGACCTGGGGCTATGTGAACAAGCAAGGCTGGGTCAAGCTGAGCTACACGCAGAAGCTGTAACCCCCTCACGGGCGCGTGTGCGGGGGCCGCGCGATGCGGA
>SFLO01000125.1 GCA_004553405.1 Coriobacteriaceae bacterium | reverse complement strand
GGCCACCGCGGCGGCAGAGACGCTGGTGGAGCTGTAGATGCCCTCGGAGAGGCGCACCACCTGGGTGGAGGGGTCGTAGTGGTCTGTGAGCGTGCCGCCTACGCACTGGACCTGCACGTGCTGCAGGCCGTTGTCGTCGAGCATGCGGCGCGCGATCTGGGCGCCGGTGAGGCCGGTGTGCGAGTCGACCGCCGAGTACTTCTTGTAGGAGTGGTTGATGTACCACTGGGTGCCAAAGCCCAAGATCACGGTGACGATGATGAGGGTCAAGTATTCCACGTGGGCTCCTTTCTTCGCGATGCGCGTCTGCCCATCGTACCTGCACAAGTCAACAATTGCGCTTCACGGCGCCGTTTTTGCCCAAACGTAAACCGCGTCGCCCCGAGCACAGGCGCATGTCTTGGCGGCGGTTCACGCCGCCCCTACCAGGGGCGCACACCGCGCGGCGCGACAGCTGACGGGGGCGCTCGCTAGCTTCTGATGCGGGGGAACATGCAGGTGGGGGTGGCGGCGAAGGTGCGGCAGGCATCGATCTTGCGGTGGGCGTTGCCCATGCGCAGGTCGAGCTCGGCGCAGCTGTCCGCGCAGGCGCGCAGCTCCTCCGAGAGGCTCTCTGCCAGGGCGGGGTCGAGGTCCTGCTTATAGCGCAGGCGATGCTCGAGTTCTGCCCACAGCTCCATGGCGATGGTGCGCAGCTGTATCTCGACCCTCACGAGCACCTTGCCTTCGGGGGCGAAGATGGGGACCTCGACGATGAGGTGGAGGCTGCGGTAGCCGTTGCTCTTGGGGCGCTTGATGTAGTCCTTCTTCTCGACGAGGGTGATATCGTCTTGCGAGAGGAAGGTGTCTGCAACCGCATAGATGTCCTCCTCGAAGGGGCAGAGGATGCGAATGCCGGCGACATCGCTGAGGTTGTCGCGGATGGAGGCGGCGGATACGGGCAGACCGCGGCGCACGAGCTTTTCCTGGATGCTCTCCGGCGACTTGAGCCTGCGCTTGATCGAGTCGATGGGGTTGTAGGAGCTGTTGACGGTGAACTGGGTGTTCAAGACGTTGAACTTGGTCTCGACCTCCATGATGGCGCACTGGTAAAGCGACATCAGGTGCTTGAATTCCTCAGATTCGATCAGGCGTTCCATGCACGCTGCCTTTCCTTCTCGTCGTGCCTGCAGCACAAGCATACCCATAGGGCCCGCGCCCTTCAGAAAACTTCACCAAACAGATGCAATTGCACCCGCTCGCGCCCGGTGGACACGGTCCCGGTTGCAGCGGCTCTCCCGGAGATCTTTCGACTCCGGCCTTCGGCCTCCGCTCAAGATGACGAAGGGGGGGATGTTTAGGTTCGCTTGGTTGAGAAGGTGAGCGGAAAACAGCTTATTCCCCCTGACGTCACCCTGAATGCAGCGACCACGCGCGCCACCCCCTGACGTCACCCTGAGCGCAGTGAGCGCAAGCGAACGGAGTCGAAGGGTCTCCGGCCTAGCCGCAAGACCGGGGGCCGTGTCCACGGGTCGAAACCAAGGAGGGCAGCCGCCGCGGGTTCGATAGTCCTGGCGGCGCTGCCCGCCGCCCCTATTAGCGGGCGCGCACTGCGCGCCCAGCGCTCTTGCCGCGGGGTGCGGTGATCGGTCAGGTGCCGCTCCACCCCCACTGTGGCCAATTCTTTCGCTCAGGTGTACCGCGTGGCCACTTCTTTCGCTGAGGTGTGGGTGCTCGAGTAGGTCACACTTCAGCGAAAGATTTGGCCTGAAGACGCACCTCAGCGAGACTTTTGGCCGGGGCTGGATTTCAGCGAGGGCGGGGGCGTTGTTTCCTAGCGGGTTTTGGGACGGTTGTCGTAGCGGACCTGCTTTTTGGAGCTGCCGCCCTTGGGGTTGCCGCCCTGGGTGCCGCGCGGTTGCGAGCTGCGGGGCTGGGAGGAAGCCGGGCGAGCAGAGCTGCCGCTGCGCTGGCCGCGGGGCTGGTTGCCGCGGGTGCGGGGCGCGATGTCGATGAGCTCGACGTCGAGTTCGCTGCCGCGATTGCTGCTGCGGCGGGCACCCTGCGCGCCCTGGGTGCTGCGCTGGCTGCGCGGCTGCTGGCCGCGCTGAGCGCTGCCAGCGCCAACCTGCCCGCCGCGGGTGCTGGTGCCGCGGGTGCTGTACACACTGCCCGCCTGGGACCCGCGGGAGCTGCCGGTGCTGCCGTAGCCGCCGGCGCTCTGGCCGCTGCGCTGGGTGCCGCGGGTGCCACCGTATGCGCCGCCGCGCTGAGGACCGCGCGGGGCGTCGTCATCGTAGTAGCCGCCATGCTGTGCACCCCGTGCGGCGCTTCCGCTGTAGCCTCCCCCACGCTGGACGCTGTCGCCCGCCGGACCACCGATACCCAGACGCGCGGTGAGCTGCTCCTTGAGCCCGGCAAAGCCGCCGGCTTGCTGGGGGGCGCGCACCTCCTGCCCATGCTCGCGCGCGGCACTGCGGCCGCCGTCCATCACCAGCAGGTTGTCGCGGCGGCGCTCGCTGGCGATGTCGAGCCTGCTGGCGCGCGAGATCCCCAAGATGAGGCCCACCATGATCATGGTCGCCAGCAGCGACGAGCCGCCGTACGAGATGAAGGGCAGGGCCTTGCCCGTGACAGGCGCGATACCCACCACGCACGCCATGTTCAGGCATGCCTGGAAGCCGATCATGGAGGTCATCGAGCCGGATACCACAGCCGCATACTGGTCTGGCGCCATGTGCGAGATGCGCAGGCCCGCGTAGATGAACAGCGCGAAGAGCAGCAGGGTGCCGGCCGCGCCGATGAGGCCCAGCTCCTCGCCGATGACGGCGAAGATGAAGTCGTTGTAGGCATAGGGCAGGTAGTTGTACTTCTGGCGCGACAGCCCCAAGCCGGTGCCGAAGATGCCGCCGCTACCAAAGGCCAAGAAGCCCTGCACACTCTGGTAGCCGGAGTCCTGCGCGTCTGCCCAGGGGTCGAGGAAGGTGGTGATGCGGTCCAGGTGGTAGGGCTGCAAAAAGGACACAGCCACGAAGTACAGGACCACGATGCCCACCGCCCCCAAGATGACCCAGGCGGGAAAGCCGTAGAGGATCATCAGGGCCAGCACGCCCACGAACAAGATCATGGCCGTGCCGAGGTCGGGCTGCTTGTAGATGAGCAGCATGGTGATGACGAGCACCACCAGGCAGATGCCGATGCCGCGCCAGAACTCGAGGCTGCCCTCGCGCATGCGGTCGAGGTGGCTGGCCAGGAAGAGCAGCGTGGTGATCTTGGCGAACTCGGCCGGCTGTATGGAGAAGCCGGCGATGCTGATGGAGCGGTCTGCGCCCAGCTGGGTGCTGCCCAGGCCCGCCGCCACGGAGATTCCCTGTCCCAGGGAGCCGGTGGTCGCATCCACGCCGGGGGTGCGGGTGCGGTCGGGATGGGAGGGAAAGCGCGTGCCGCCCTCGTTCATCGTGGCAAGCTCTGTCTCCGGGAAGAAGCCGAATACACTCAGGGCCGAATAGAGGCCGGGGCCGGCGTGGCCCTTGGAGAGCACCAGGTAGTCCCGATCGGGATCCTGGGGATTGGCCGGGTCGAAGCGCATGTGCCGGGTGTAGAGGGTGGAGAGCGCCTCCACGATGGACAGCGAGCCGCCCAGATGGCCGCCCTTCTTCTGCCGGAGCACCCG
>SFLO01000124.1 GCA_004553405.1 Coriobacteriaceae bacterium | reverse complement strand
CGCTGCCCAAGACGAGCACCCAGTAGGGATCGACGTCCTCGACGGGCGTGAGGACCTCTCGGATATCGTCGTCGATGAGGGCCGCCTGGCGGGTGCTGTTCCAGAAGAGCGCCAGCGCGCAGCCTCCCACGGCCAGGGCGAGCGCCACGGCGACGGCGACGACCACCATCATCCTCCCGCCGCTTGACATGCCGGCCCAGCCGTGGCGGTGCTGGTAGCTGGCGTTCTCCCTCGAGTATGCGGAGGCATCCTCGGGCGGGGTCTGGGGCAGGTCAGAGGACATCGGGCAAATCCCTTCTAAGCTTCGAGAACACGAGCACGCCGAGCACGCAGGTGGCCACCACGATCGAGATCCCGATGCCGAAGAACAGCGGGTCGTCCCAGATCCACCCCGGGTCGACGCCCGCAAAGACCTTGCGATAGCTCACGGCAAAGAACGAGACGGGGTCGAACATCAGGGCCGTCTGAACGGCGGCGTTGTCGACGGAGCTGACGTCGAAGATGATGCCGCTCAGCCAGAAAATGGGCGTGGTGAGCGCCTTGAGCAGCTGGGCGAGGTCCTTGCTGTAGGCGCACAGCGAGCCCACCAGAAGCGAATAGCCCGTGAAGAACACGAGCATGAGCAGCATGATCAGCGGCAGCTGCAAGAAGTAGACCGTCAGCTGCCCCCCGTTGAGGAAGTATCCCGCCATGAGGCAGGCGAGCAGCATCAGGTGGAGCATGAAGGGCGCGAGCTCGGCGAACACGGGAACGAGCGCCACGGGGAACTTGAGCTTGTTCACCAAGAAGGCATGCGATGTGAAGACCCCGGGCGAGCTGTTGAGCGACTGCCTCATGAACCACCAGGGGATGACGCCGGCAGAAAGCCACAGAAGGTAGTCCGTTCCCGAAAGCCCCGCCTTAGCGCTCTTGATACCCACGTAGAGCGCAAACCTCTTGCCCAGCTCGTTTCTGGCAAGGGCCAGCACCTGGGAACGCCAGGCTGTGAAGCCCTGGCCCAGCTCGCTCAGCGTGAGCTTGAGATCGTCGCAGTAAGACATGTCCTAGCCCACCTCCTGTTCGGACGGCTGGTTGGCGGCAGGGGGTGCGGGCTGCTGGGGCTCGGGCCGTGCGGCCGCAGCCGCCTCCTTTGCCTCCTCGGCTGCGTCGACGGCCTCCTTGGCCTCCTCATCGCCCTCGTAGAAGGCGATGGCGTCCTCGATGGGCCCGTCGAAGACGAGGCGACCCTTCTCCAAAACCAGCGCCCGCTCGCAGAACTTGCGCGCAGACGAGGTGGAGTGGGTGACGAAGAGCAAGGTGGTGCCGGAATCCTGCGCCATGCGGTTGACGCGACGACGGCACTTGGCGCGGAAGCGGCGGTCGCCCACGGAGAGGGCCTCGTCGACGATGAGGATGTCGGGGTCGACGCTACTCGCAAAGGCGAACCCCAGGCGGGACTTCATGCCGCTGGAGTAGGTGCGCATGGGCTGGTCGATATAGTCGCCCAGTGCGGCGAACTTCACCACCTTGGGCTCGAGGGCGGTGATCTGCTCCTTGCTGAGCCCCATGATCTGCCCCCTCAGGCGGATGTTCTCGCGACCCGTGAGGTTGCGGTCAAAGCCCGCCTTGAGCTCGAGCAGGGCGCTGACCCTGCCGTTGATGACGATCTCTCCCTCAGTGGGAAACGAGACGCCGGTGATCATCTTGAGGACGGTGGACTTGCCCGCGCCGTTGGCGCCGAAGAGCGCCACGCGCTCGCCCTTGCGGATGGTGAAGCTCAGGTCGCTGCTGGCGTGGATGTGCTTGTAGCGCACTTTCTTCGAGAACATGCCGAGCAGGCGCTTGCGGTCGCTCGGGTAGAGCTTGTAGCTCTTCGAAACGTGTTTGAACTCGATGACAACGGGCCTGTCCTCGACGGGGACGGCCTGCTCGGGCACAGCGCCAGGTGCCTCCCCGCCAGCGGGGAGAACCTCGGGCAGCGCCTCTTGGGCTGCGTTTGTTGCGTTGTCCGGCAAACGTGCTCCTTGGGTCTGTTCGCTGCAGGGGCAGCATGGACTGCCTCCCCGCAGGAGAGGCTAACCGTGTAAGTCTATCACTCAGGAAATAATGCCCAGGGCCTTCTCGGCCAATTCGCGCAGCTCTTGACGCTCGTCGCCCGCCAGCTTGCGCAGGGGCTCGACGGCTCGCGCGTCGCCTGCGTTGGCGAGGGCCTCGACGGCATAGCGCACCGTCCACTCGTAGGGGTCCTCGAGCGCGGCGACAAGGGCGTCGACGGCCCCATCGCTGGCGGGCAGGTGCCCCAGGGCCCACACGGCAGTCGCCCTGAGCTCGTCGTCCTCGCTGGAGAGCAGGGTCAGCAGGGCTGCGCGCGCGGCGTCGACGAGGGCGTCGTCTTGCAGCAGCTCGGCGGCGAGACGGCGGTCCTTCGCCTCGGCGCGCTCTCCCAGCGCCGTGGCAGCCGCCGTGCGCACGGCAGCGGCAGCGCCTTCGTCTGCGAGCAGCTCCACCAGCCGGGCGACACCCTCCCTGCCGGGGATCTGCCCCAGGGCCCACACGCAGTTGACGGCCACCTGCTCGCATTCGTCGCCGAGGCAGGCTGCCAGGGGCTCCAGGGCGCGCGCGTCGCCGAAGACGCCCAGCGCCGTGGCGGCAGTGATGCGCACCTCGTCGATGGGGTCGAAGAGAGCCACCAGCACCGGGGCGAAGCCGCGCGGGTCTGCGAGCTTGGCCAGCCCGGCGATGGCCGTCGCGCGGGCGCGGGGGTCCTCGTCTTTGGTGAACTCGATGAGCAGGTCCATCTGGTTTTTCATGTGCTGCCTTTCCGTGGGTTTCAGGCGGCGATTATGCAGCATGGGCGCCCGTCGGGGGAAACACAGGGCAAACAATGCGCCGAGCAGCAGGCAATCCCCGCCCAAAAGGCCCCCGGCGCGCGGCTGCCGCCACTTGCGCAGCGGCGATGCGCTAGAATCGCAGGGCGCGGGCGATTGGCGCAGCGGGAGCGCAGCAGTCTTACACACTGAAGGCCACTGGTTCGAACCCAGTATCGCCCACCATAGAAAACAGCAGGCCAGGCGCGATGCCTGGCCTTTCCCGTTGTATGCGGCTGCCCAGCCCGCTGCCGGACCCTAGCCGAAGCGGCCGGAAACGTAGTCTGCCGTGCGGGAGTCTGCAGGGCTGTTGAAGAGCTGCTCGGTGGGGGCGAACTCCACGAGGTCGCCCAGCAGGAAGAAGGCCGCGTAGTCGGACACGCGCACCGCCTGCTGCATGTTGTGGGTGACCATCACCACGGTGTAGTCGCGCTTAAGCTCTCCCACCAGCTCCTCGATCTGGCCGGTGGAGATGGGGTCCAGGGCGCTCGTCGACTCGTCCATCAGCAGCACCTGGGGCTTGACCGCCAGCGCGCGGGCGATGCAGAGGCGCTGCTGCTGGCCGCCGGAAAGGCCCAGGGCGCTCTTCTTCAGGCGGTCCTTGACCTCATCCCACAGCGCCGCCCCGCGCAGCGATTCCTCGACGATGGCATCGAGCTCCTCCCTCTTGCGCACGCCGTGCACCCTGGGGCCATAGGCGACGTTGTCGTAGATGCTCATGGGGAAGGGGTTGGGCTTCTGGAAGACCATGCCCACGTTCTTGCGCAGCTCGGTCACATCGCAACTGGGGGCGTAGATATCCTGCCCCTCGAAGAGCAGCTCGCCTTCGATGCGAATGCCCTCCACGAGGTCGTTCATGCGGTTGAGCGTCTTGAGGAAGGTCGACTTGCCGCAGCCAGAGGGGCCGATGAGGGCCGTCACCTGGCGCGCGGGGATGTCGATGTCGACGTCATGGAGCGCGTGGTGGCTGCCGTACCAGAGGTTGAGGCCGCGTATCTCGAATGCGTTTTGGTTCATCTACTTCTCCTTGCGGTTGAGCTTGGTGGCAGAGAGGTTGGCAGCCACGTTGAGCAGCAGCGTGAGCAGCATGAGGATGGTGGCCACAGAGAAGGCCACGTTGAGCTCGCCGCGTTCGGTGGCGTAGACGTAGAGGGCCACGGTGAGCGTGGCGCTCGACGACTGCAGGGCGGTCATGAAGCTGTTGAGGATCAGCCCAAAGCCCGCCGTGTAGAGCAGGGCGGCGGACTCGCCCACGATGCGGCCCACGGCCAGGATGCAGCCGGTGACGATGCCGTCGATGGAGTTGGGGAGCACCACCGTGCGGATCATGTGCCACTTGCCGCTGCCCAGGGCAAGCGAGCCCTCGCGGTACGACTGCGGGACGGTCTTGAGGCTCTCCAGGGTGTTGGAGATGATCGTGGGGAGCACCATGACCACCAAGGTGAGGCCACCTGCCAGGATGCCCGCCTTGAGGCCCAGCATCTGGATGAAGAAGAGCATGCCCACCAGGCCGAAGATGACGGAGGGGATGCCCGTGAGGGTCTCGACCGCGAAGCTGATGAGCTTCACCACACGCCTGTTGACCGCGTACTCGTTGAGGTAGACGGCCGCGCACACGCCCAGCGGGATGACGATGGCCATGGCGATGAGCACGATGTAGAGCGTGTTGAGGATGTTGGGCAGGATGCCGATGGTGTTGTGCACGTAGCTGCTCTGGGTGGTGAGGAACTCCCCGGTGATGCCGGGCACGCCG
>SFLO01000123.1 GCA_004553405.1 Coriobacteriaceae bacterium | reverse complement strand
CCCCGTGTTCGCCGAGCTCGCCCCCTTCATGCTCCACCTGATGCTGCTCGCCTGCCTCACGGTGGGCTACTTCCTCAACGGGGGGCAGCTGACGGTCTACTTCTTGCAGCTGCCGCTGATCATGCTGCTCATGCTCGTGTTCTTCACGGGCTACTCGCTGCTGGTGGGCTCGCTGTGCGCCTACAGCAAGGACCTCGCCCAGCTGCTCAAGGCGCTCACCACGCCCATCTTCTGGCTGAGCGGCATCATCTTCGATGTCAGCTCCGTCAATAGCGTCGCTGTCCAGACGGCCCTGATGTTCGACCCTGTCTCGTTCTTCGCCGTGAGCTACCGCAAGGTCTTTGCGGGCATCGACCCGGGCTGGATCTGGGACGACCCGCTGTTCTTCGGCATCGGGGTCTCGATCGTAGCCGTCACCTGCGTGCTCGGCGTGCTCGTGTTCTCAAAGCTCAGAAGGGATCTGCCCGATGTCCTCTAACCTTCCCCAGACCCCGCCCGAAGATTCATCTGCCTACTCGAGGGAAAACGCCAGCTACCAGCACCGCCGCGGCTGGGCCGGCATGTCAAGTGGAAGGAGGGCGGCGGTGATCGTCGCCGTCGCCGTGGCGCTCGCCCTGGCTGTGGGCGGCTGCGCGCTGGCGCTCTTCTGGAACAGCACCCGCCAGGCGGCCCTCATCGACGACGACATCCAAGAGGTCCTCACGCCCGTCGAGGATGTCGATCCCTACTGGGTGCTCGTCTTGGGCAGCGACTCGCGCGCCGAAGACGTCGACCGCGCGCGCAGCGACGTGCTCATGCTGGTGCGCGTCGACCCCAACACGCCCACCGTCACCATGGTGAGCTTCCCGCGCGACACCCGGGTGCGCATAGAGGGCTACGGCACGCAGAAGATCAACGCCGCCTATGCGCTGGGCGGGGCGGAGCTCGCCATCAGCACGGTCGAGGACTACGCGAACGTGAAGATCTCGCACTACGCAGAGATCTACTTCAGCGGCCTGACGGAGCTGGTAGACCAGCTCGGGGGCGTCACCGTGAACGTTCCCGAGTACTGCAGCTACAAGGGCGTCACCCTCTACCCCGGCGAGCAGGAGCTCGACGGGCGCCAGGCCCTGACCTTCGCCCGCTGCCGCAAGACCTACACCATGGGCGACTACACGCGCACCAAGTGCCAGCGCATCCTCTTGCAGGCGCTCGTCGAGAAGGTGCTCGCCCAGCCGGTGACCGCCCTTCCCGGCGTCATCACGAGCGCGACCAAGTGCTTCAGCACCGACATGCCCCTCGAGGACCTCATCGCCTTGGCGACGAAGCTCCAGGGCATGGGCGGCGACAGCTTCTACAGCGCCATGTGCCCCAGCGAGTCGGGCATGGTCGACGGGGCGAGCTATGCCTTCACCTACATCAACCAGTGGAAGCTCCTCATGCAGCGCGCTCAGGCGGGGGAGGACCCGTCGCTCACCGAGGAGGAGGAGAAGATCTGCGGCTACACCTCCACCAGGAGCACCGAACTCATCATGGAGGAGCCCATCCCCGACTACGTCCAAGAGCAGCTCGAGGAGTACTGGGGCGAGCAGGCGGCCAAGGAGGCCGAGAAGCGCCGCAAGGAGCTCGAGGCCCAGGGGTCTTCGCAAGACGCCGGTGCCCAGGGAGGCGATTCGGCGGCTTCCTCCCAAAGCTGATGAAAATAACCCCTTGACCGCTCGCTGCGGCATGGTAATATAACCGTCACTGCTTCACGCAGACCCGGTCGAGTAGCTCAGTCGGTAGAGCAGGGGATTGAAAATCCCTGTGTCGGGGGTTCAAGTCCCTCTTCGACCACCATCACATGCAAGGGCCCCTCGCCGAGGGGCCTTTTTCGTTGCCGGGGGCGCTTCGCCTCGTGCTCATCCTGTGGAGCATGTTCTTGGTGTCGCAGGGGAGCGCTACACTTGTATCCATCCAAACGCACTCCAGCAGTAGAGGAGAACCCCATGGATATGGCAACGGAAGCACGGCGCATCCTGCTGGTCGAAGACGAGACCGCGATCAGGGACGCAGTGGCCGCCTACCTCGAGCGCGAGAACTACTGGGTCACCGGCGTGGGAGACGGCACCAGCGCCGTCGACGAGTTCGAGAAGCACCACTTCGACCTCGTCATCCTCGACCTCATGCTCCCCGGCATCCCGGGCGAGCAGGTTTGCCGCATCATCCGCGACTCCAGCGACATCCCCATCATCATGCTCACCGCCAAGGGCGAGGTCGAGGACCGCATCATCGGCCTTGAGCTCGGCGCAGACGACTACCTCGTCAAGCCCTTCTCCCCGCGCGAGCTGGTTGCCCGCGTGAGGGCTCTGCTCCGCCGCGTGCACATCGACAGCGAGCCCCAGAGGGAGGTCCTGTCCTTCGGCGACCTCGAGATAGACCTCGCCGGCCACAAGTGCCTGGTCAAGGGCGAGGAAGTCGACCTCACCGCCAGCGAGTTCAAGCTGCTCACCACGCTCAGCCGCTACCCGGGCCGCGTCTACACGCGCATGGAGCTGGTCGAGAAGGTCCTGGGCTACGACTTCGAGGGCTACGAGCGCACCATCGACAGCCACGTCAAGAACCTCAGGGCCAAGATTGGCGACGACCCGCGCAACCCCACCTGGCTCTACACGGTCCACGGCGTGGGCTACCGCTTCGAGGCCCCCAGGGAGTAGGAGGGCGCGCGCATGGGAGATGAACCTGTCAAGGGCAACGGCTCGCAGGAGAACAAGACGAAGTCCTTCGCCTTCCAGGTGACGGTGGCCTTCATCCTCACCGCCGCCATGACCGCCGTGCTCATGGCGGGCGTGGCCTTCTTGGTGTGGAACGCGGGCAGGGGCCGCTTCTTCGGCGAGCAGGACCTCTACACGGCCATGCTCATCGCCGCCTTCATCAGCGTGCTGGTGGCCGTCATCGTGGGCATCTACTTCGCCAACGGCATCGTCGCCCCCGTGCAGCGCATCTCCAACACCGTCCAGGCCATCAAGGACGGCGACTACTCCGCCCGCACGCGCCTGTGCAGCGACGACGAGATAGGCCGCCTGGGCCAGGCCTTCGACGAGATGGCAGACGCCATGGAGAGGGACCGCGAGCTCGAGCGCCAGCTGATCGGCGACGTCGCCCACGAGCTGCGCACGCCCCTCATGGCGGTCCAGGCGACGGTCGAGGCCATCCAAGACGGCGTGTTCCCCGCAGACGAGATCCGCCTCTCCACCATCAACGCCGAGACCCGCCGCCTGAGCAGGCTGGTCGATGCCCTGCTCCACCTCAACAGGCTCGAGAACGGCACCGTCGTCGCCAAGATCGCCCCCATGAACCTGAGCGACGCCCTGGCAGACCTCGCCTTGAACCACCAGGCGCTCATCGAGAGCGCAGAGCTCTCCTTCGACGCGAAGATTGACCCCGAGGTCCGCATCCGCGGGGACCGCGACCTCATCAGCCAGGCGACTGCCAACCTCCTCTCCAACGCCGTGCGCTACACGCCCGAGGGCGGCAGCGTCACCTTGGTGGTCACGCGCAACCACGGGGACGCCTGCATCTCCGTGCACGACACCGGCATCGGCAGCAGACGCCGCTCGAGAGCGCACGAGCGGCGGCCTGGGCATCGGCTTGGCCATGGTCAAGGAAGTCGCAGACCAGCACCACGGCAGGGTCACCCTGGAAAGCGAGCCCGGCGTGGGCTCCACGTTCACCATCAGGGTCCCGCTCGCGTCGGACGACCCGGTGGTCCTGGCGAGCATGGACAAAGACGACCTGCGCCGCCTTGAGCGCGCCGCGCGCAAGGAAGCCGAGCGCCAGCGCAAGGAGGCCGAGCGCCAGCGCCGCGCCGCCAGCAAGGGCGCGGGCAAGTCCGCCACCGGTCAGCTCAAGCTCCAGTGGCCGCTCATCCAGACCTCCAAGAAGAAGAGCCAGGAGGGCGGCGAGCCCAAGTAGCCCTGCGGCCGCTGCCGGCATGCGCCCTTTCGGCGGCCTCCCAAGGTTGCTATTCGGAAAACAAGAGCCGTGGCAGGGCGTCGAGGCCATACAATTACGCTTGTCTATACGCACCTACACCAAGGGAGTGTTTCCTATGGCAGAACTCGCACTGCGCCCGGATTCCCAGGGCAAGGTCCGCGACTTGTACGATCTGGGTGACCAGCTGCTGATCGTGGCGTCAGACCGCATCTCCGCCTTCGACTACATCCT
>SFLO01000122.1 GCA_004553405.1 Coriobacteriaceae bacterium | reverse complement strand
CGGCGTGCAGGAGTTCTTCGGGATGTCGGTGGGCACGGCGGCCGCGGTGGTCGCCTACGTGGGCAAGGTGTTCGAACCGCTGGGTGCCATCGGCATGGAAATTGAGAGCATCCAGCAGGCCATCGCCGGCGTGAAGCGCGTCAAGACCTTCCTCGGAGAGGAGGAGCGCACCGAGGCCAACCTGGCCCCGCAGGAGCAGGCGCCCCTGGCCGTGGAACTCGCGGGCGTGGACTTCGGCTATGAGGACGGACGAGCCGTTCTCAAGGGCTTCTCGCTTGACGTCGAGCCCGGCGAGATGGTGACACTGGCGGGAAGGACCGGCGCCGGCAAGAGCACGATTTTCAAGCTTATCCTGGGCGACTACGAGCCCTGGGCGGGTGAGGTGCAGGTGTGGGGAGTCGACGCCGCACAGCTGGCTCCGCAGGCACGCAGGCGATTCGTGGGCCACGTCGACCAGGCGTTCAAGGCCGTGCCCGGCACGGTCGCCGACCAAATCACGCTGGGCGACCCAAACATCTCGCGCGAGGAGATGGCACAAGCAGCGCAGCTCGCAGGTATCGGGGCTGCGCTTGAGGCCCTGCCCCAAGGCTACGACACGCCCTATGCCGAGGGGCTCCTTTCCCAGGGGCAGACGCAGCTGCTCTCCATCGCGCGCGCCGTGGCGGCCAACCCAAAGCTGCTGCTTCTCGACGAGATCACAGCCAACCTCGACTCCGGCACCGAACAGCAGGTCATGGAGGCGCTGCGCCGTGCCAGCCAAAATCGCGCCGTGCTTTCCATCTCGCACCGTCTCTACGAGCAGTCGGGTCAAGGACGTATTGTCCAGATTTAAGGGAGTCTTCAGTTTCTGGCCCCGTGGCCGTTACCATGGGAGGGTTAAACGATCATTCTCGAGGAGCACCACATGAAGACCCACTTGACCGCACCCGAGCTTGTGACGCTTGCGTCCATGCTGTTCGGCCTGTTTTTCGGAGCAGGCAACCTCATCTTCCCGCTCATTCTGGGCGCCGCCGCGGGGCAGGACCTGGGCACGGCCATGGCGGGCATGATTGTGAGCGCCGTGGGCCTGCCGCTCATGGGCATCGTGGCCATCGGCGTCTCGCGCAGCGAAGGCCTCTTCGACCTGGCGAGCAAGGTGTCGAAGCGCTACGCCTTCTTCTTCACCTGCGCGCTCTATCTCACCATCGGTCCCCTGTTTGCCATCCCGCGCTGCGCAGCCACCTCGTTCTCCATTGCGCTGCCGCAGTTCGCCGGCCAAGGGATGCTGCCCCAGGCACTGTTCTCACTCGCGTTCTTCCTTCTTGTGCTGTTCTTCTCGCTCAAGCCCACCAAACTCATGGACGTGCTGGGCAAGTTCCTCAACCCGTTCTTCCTGGTACTGCTGGGCATCATTCTCGTGACGGCACTCGTCAACCCCATCCAGGCCGTCTCGAGCGTCCCCGTCTCGGGTGCCTATGCCGACGGGGCGTTCTTCGCCGGCTTCCTGCAGGGCTATGACACGCTCGACGCCCTCGCCTCGCTTGCGTTCGGCATCATCGTCGTGCAGTCCATCCGCTCCAAAGACGTGACCGACCCCGCCGCCGTGGGCGCCAACACCGTGCGTGCCGGCGCCTTCGCCATGACAGGCATGGCCCTCATCTACATCGCCATCGCCGTTGTGGGCGCCCAGAGCTACGGCTTGTACGCCGACCGACTGGCCGAGGCCAGCTTCACCGGCGGCGACGCCTTCGCAATCATCGCCGCGCACTACTTCGGCGGCCCCGGCCAGATTCTTTTGGGCGCAACCGTCACCCTGTGCTGCCTTAAGACCGCAATCGGCCTGGTGACCTCGTGCTCCGAGGCCTTCGTCGACATGCTGCCGTTCAAGATTTCCTACAAGGCCTATGCCATCACGTTCACGGTCGTCTCGTTTGTCATCTCCAACGTCGGCCTTGCGCAGATTATCTCGCTGTCGGCCCCCGTGCTCTACTTCCTCTACCCGCTGGCCATCGTGCTCATCCTGCTGGGCCTCTTCAACAAGTTCGTCAAGGACAAGCCCAGCGTGTACCGCTGGACCATCGGCCTCACCGTGGTCGCTGCCGTCGCCGACTTCATCAGGACGAGCGGCATCGCCGGCCTGAAGCCCGTCGTAGACTTCATCGCCGGGTGGCTGCCCTTCTACACGATGGGCCTGGGCTGGATTGCTCCCGCCGCAATCGGCCTGGTCATCGGCCTGATACTCTCTCGCAAGGCCCCCAAGGACGTGCAGGCCGCATAAGCTCGCAGCCATACAAAACCGCAAGGACCCCGCCGCGTCCTTCCGATTTGGAAGCGCGGCGGGGTCCTTTTTGATGGAACGCGAATCAGGCAGACTCTTGACGGACGGGACGCCGGTAACCGCTTAGCAGGCGGCGGCCTTCACGGCATCGAGAACCTCGCGGCCCCAGGCGGAGTCGACAACGGGAGTGCGGTGCTTGTCGAACTGGGTGCGCACCTCCACGTCGTTGGCCAGAGTGCGGTAGGCGGCAAAGGGCACCTGGACGGCAGTGCCGGGGGTGTTGTCCTTGTCAAAGAGCAGGACCTCGATGGCCTTCTCGCCGCCCTCGCGCTCTATCAGGGCGTTGAACTGGGCGTCGACGAAGCCGCGCTCGGGATAGCGGCTGCTGAGCTCTTCGAGAAGGCTCGCCTTGAGCACCTCGACCACCTTGTCGTTAAGGCCCGCGCCCCACACGGCTGCCTTCTCAACGAGGCCGTAGCGCTCGGGGGCAATGCGCACCTCGAACTCCCCCTTGCCCAGCGTCGACAGCTCCACACCGCGGAACTTGATGACAAGCTGGGTAAAGGCGCGCTTGAGCTCCTCGGGCTCGCCTTCACCAGCAGGATAGAACGCGGCGACGTGACGATCACGGTCGATGTAGAAGAGCGGGTAGTCCAGAGGGACAATCGCGCCGCATTTCGAACAGGTGTGGACGAAGATCTGACCCGATGCCAACTGGGCGGCACGCTCGGGGTTACAGGTCGCCTCGATGCGCTCCCACACGTCGACCTGGTCGGCCGCACCGCACGAGGGGCACACCACGGCGTCTTGTACGACCTTGGACTGGATGACTTCACGCTCTGAGCAGCTCATATCGACAGGCTCCTTAAAAAGTTGACTTTGGCGGAACTATGCTACCAAATGACGCGCACGCTTGTGTTATGTTGTGCGAGGTTGCGACAGAATCATCCTCCACAGCTGACCCCGTAAGCAACGCCACCCTGGCCCGGCCTGCCCGAGCCCGCACCCAAAGGAGCCCCATGAACAACCCTTCCGTCAGCAGGCGCTCGCTCATCGCCCTGGCATCGGCAACGGCATCTACGGCGGCGCTCGGCATGATGGGCGCAGGGGCGCTGGGCCTCTCCCCCAAGGCAGCAAGCGCAGCTACCGTGCAAGACCTCACGGCGCGGGCCTGCATCACCGTCTTCGACCAGGCAACGGAAAGCTCGCTACGCGAGGTGGGCACGAGCGTCGACCTGGCAAGCATCGCGAGCGGCGAATATCCCTCGTATTGCTTCGTGGTCCCGTCACCGTGGACGGCAGTGAGCCCTGGGGCTGGACGGAGCACACCATCGCTGCCCAGAGCGGCACGCTCTACCACGTGTATTACGAGAACATGCAGCGAGTCCTTGCCGAGGGCAGCCACGCGGCGGCACTTTACATTAACGGCGAGCTCGTGTGCTCGGCGACCTTCACGATAACCCGTGGGCAGAGCTGGGGCGACGTCTTCCCCTTCCCCTCGCAAGAGGAGATTCAGCAGGCAAACCAAGAGGCGCGCTGCCAGGCACCCTACATCGCAGGCTGTCTGGGCCTTCAAGACGGCCAGCGCTATATCTCGTACAGCATCGACTTCAAGGCCGACGCCGCACCCGCCGGCACGTATTGTTGCCTGGCACAATGGGCGCCCGACCTTACGGTGCTCAGGTACAGCTACCCCGACGCCCACTGCGACTACGACTCCGTGGGCGGCTATGCAGGCCTGCAA